>JAISVI010000098.1 GCA_031271665.1 Oscillospiraceae bacterium | reverse complement strand
GCGAAGTGCCGCCTTCCGCTTACCGCGGTGAAATGCGTGGACATGATTGTCACGGAGATGTGCGTTATGCGCGTAACGCCGGAAGGCCTTGTGCTTGAGGAGTACAATCCCGAGTTTTCAATTGAGGATATAAAGACCGCCACGGAAGCGGCTTTCGTAGTTTCACAAAATCTTAAAGTGATGGCATAAAACGGGCATTGGAGAGAGTTTTACAGTGGAATTTACATTAAAAACGAGGAAAAACCGGCGCTAAATATGAGCAATCTGCACATATGTATTTAATGTGCAGATTGTTAAAATATTTCTAAAAATAATAGTTGACATATTGCCTTGCAGGCGTTATTATTTAGAAGGTGTTCGTCCTTGATGATTTAGCGCCTGTTTGCACATAGTGCATAAGTTACAAATATACCAATATCCGGCAAATTTTTTGCCGCGTGATTTTGGCTGTAATTTTTGGCGTTAAATACGACACGAGGGAATGTTGAAAAATGCGAAAAATACTTGCAAAAGCCGTGGCGCTCGCGCTGACCGTTTCCGCGTTCGCCGTAACCGCGACACCCGCGCAGGCAGAGCCGACGCTCAAGGACGGCTTTACGCTTCTTGGAAGCGGGCTTCTTACCGGGGAGGCGGCGACGGTCGCGGAAACACTTACCGTAGAGCTTGTAAAGGGGCAGTCGCTTTACATATTCGCGGACGCGGTCGGGTCGGACGGAAGCCTGTCCACCGCGAGTACCGGCGGCGGAATCGTCCTTATGCTTGCCAGCAACGCAAACTACTCGCTTAACTTCGACTTCTCCACAAGCCCGGCGGTCAAGGAGCAGGGCAAGGGCGGCTTCCGCTATGTGTATTCCTACGCGCCGGTCGGCAAGGAATCCTCGGAAGGCATAGTCGCGGACATGGACGCCTATTTCTCCACAATCGCGGACAATATCGCGGACATGGTCTACGACCCGCTTGGCCCCGCAGGATTTATCGACGTGCTTCAGGTCGGCGGCGCGTGGCGGCCCGAAAACGACGCGCACAACCAATACTGCGGCAACCTTGTCCAGTATTATAACTGGATGCAGCCGGATGTGATGACCCTTGAGGACGGCGTGAAGTATACGATGCGCCCCGGTTATCAGATAGTCGCCCCGGAAACCGCCGACTATACAATAGGACTGTGGGCGGCAGGCAACGGCGCAGCGGGCGTAAGCTCGTCCATCTTCCTTCTGTCCGGCCCCGCGCCCGCGCCCGGCGAGGTCACGGACGACCCGCCCGCAAGCGAAGCGCCCTCCGCGACGCCAAGCGAAGCGCCGACTGTCACGGACGGCGGAAGCGAACCGGTTATCACCGACGGCTATACCGTTCTGAAGTCCGCGGAGACTACGGCGGGCGGCATTCAGGTATTCAACCGCGAGAAGTTTAATTTCAGGAAAGGGCAGTCGGTCTATTTCCTTACCGACTTCGCCGACGCAACGGGAAGCCTTAACCTTACCAACGAGGGCGCGGCTCAGGCGGTTTGGGTGGGGAACACCCAGGACGAGGAAAACTCTTTCTACTTTGACCTTGTCACCCCGAACAACGGGTACGTGATGCCGACCGAGCAGGGCGGACAGAGAATCAACTTCATCTACACGTACGCGCCGGTTAAGGGCGTGATAAACGGCAGAATCGAAGACCTTGACGCGTACTACTCCAACCTTATGGACAACATCGGCTATCTTGCCTATGACGTTGCCGGGCCGTACGGGCTTGGCGGGATGTTCGGGCCGGGATGGCGCGCGGAGAAGGACGAACATAACCAGTACGCGGGAATCCTTGGACAGCTTGGCGGGTGGTTTATGCCCGACTTGATTGACGAACAGACCGTTATCCGCCCCGGCATACGCGTTGATATTACGGCCGACGGCGAATATGAGGTAATTTGGTGGAACTATAATCCCAATGCCGGCGTCAAATCTACCGTGCTGATGGTTGTCGGAGACACGCCGGAAGGCGTTGTGGCCGCCCCGCCCGGTCAGACAAGCGCAGAACCCGCCTCCCCGACGCCGCCCCCGACCCCCGCGCCAACCGATACGCCCACAACAGCCCCGCCCGCTGAAAGCCCCGCTCCCAACGGCGGCGGAACGGGCGGCGGGACGTGGATAATCGTACTTATCGTTGCCGCCGCGCTTGCGGCCGGATGCGGATGCTTCTTCTTTATAAGGGCGCGCAAGAAAAAATAACCCCCCCGCGCGTCCGCGCAACTCGCCTGTCGCTGATAAGGGCAAGCCCCGCCGCCCTTTCAGGATAAAACAAAAGAAAAAGGAGCGATGAGATGAGGAAACTATGGCTGAAGGGGATTGCCCTCGCGCTGCTTGTCACGCTGATGACAAGTGTGTTCCTCGCGCCCGTCTCCGCCGCGGAGCCGACGGTCAAAAAGGGCTACACGGTGCTGAAGACGGCAAAGACCGACCAAGACGGAGTCTACGTCTACGAAGGCGAAAAGATGTCATTCAAGAAGGGTCAGTCAATTTTCTTCCTTGCCGACTTCGTTGACGCGGCGGGGGAAATGAACCTGACAAACGAGGGCGTTGTCCAGGCAATCGGGTTAAGCGACGGGAAGAACGAGTTCGCCTTTGACCTGATTACCCCGGGTACGACCTATGTAATGCCCAAGACACAGGGCGAGGGCGGTATAAACTTCATATATACCTATGCCCCCGCGAAGGGCGTTGCGGACGGAAAGGTGACGAACCTTAACACCTATTACTCCACGCTTATGGACAACTTCGGCACCATGAAGTACGACCCCGCCGGGCCGACCGGATTCGGCGGCTCTTTCGGGACGGGATGGGTTGCCGACAAGACCGAGCATAACAGGTACACGGGAATGCTTGGACAAATCGGCGGCTGGTTCCAGCCCGACTATCTTGACGACGGAACGGTTATCCGCCCCGGTATCCGCATAGACATCCCCGCCGACGGCGAATACGCCGTCACATGGTGGATTTATAACCCGAACGCGGGCGTAACCTCGACGGCGTTCATGGTCGCGAGCGACCCGCCGGGCGCTCCGGCGGCGACGCCGACCCCGCCGCCCGCCGGGACGAACCCCCCAGCGGCCACCGACACCCCGCCCGCGTCCGGCGGTGACACACCGCCCGCAAGCGGCGGCGATACCTCCCCGAAGACGGGCGACCCCCTTTGGCTTTTGGCGGGAGCTTTCCTTGCCGTCGGGGCGTCCGGTGCGGGAATCTTCGTCCTTGCCCGCAGACGCGGGAAGAACTAACGCGCAGCGGCTTTCCCGGTGAACTCTCTCACGCGTGAACCGGAAGACCGTCAGTATAAAAAGCGCGACCGGGTATTAACGCAAAAGCGTAAACCCAAATTTATACAAAGGAGAAAGAAACACAAATGAGAAACCTCAAGACACTCGTATCCCTTACCCTTGTGTTTGCCATGCTGTTCGCCTTCGGCGCGACCGCGATGGCAAAGCCCCTTGGCGAGTACGCGGACTACGCCACGGCGGCGCAGCTTTCGGCCGAAGCCGACGCGCGCAACGAAGATATGCCCAAAGGGCATTATCTGCAGGCGCAGCAGCTTTTAAGCGACCTTGGCGCTTACGGCGCGGGGGACCTTATGGCCGGCAAAGACATCACGCGCGGCGAGTTCTATACGATGCTGTACCGCGTTGTGACAAGCGGCGGACTTAGCCCCCAGATGGAGGCGCAGCTTGCCAACTCCGGCACATTCGCGGACACCAAGCCGACCGACTGGTGGGCGACGTACGCCAACTGGGCCGGCATCAACGGCTTCACGGCGGGCGTAAGCTCCGGAACCGTGAAGAACTTCAACACTAACGGCACAATGAGCTATTGGGACGTTATCCAGGCGATTTCACGTCAGCTTGGCTATGACAACACCCACGAGGGCATTACCGGATATACCATCAACGACCAGATGAAGGTCGCGTGGGACGCCAGCGAGCTGTTCGGCGTCGACTATGAGGTATCCGACCTTCAGACCATGACGCGCGGCGACGTGGCCGTCCTGCTTTCCCAGATGATGAACGC
>JAISVI010000066.1 GCA_031271665.1 Oscillospiraceae bacterium | reverse complement strand
GACGCTATGGCAAGGACGATCAATACCCACTCGAAAAAGGTGACGATCCCGCTTGTAAGGGCGGTAAGCCCGTTTCCAACGATAGTGCCGATGTCGGAAAGACTAAGCGCGCTCCAGTTGATTTCCTTTTCTATCTTAACCGGGTCGTTCTCCTGACGGATGTACAGCGTGACAGTCGCCATACCGGCAAGCTCGTTCATAAGCTTAAGCGAACCCTCGGCGGCTTCTATGTCCTCGGTAATGCCGTCGATTATCCGCATGATTTCCGCGACGCCGTCAAGCGAATCCGCTTTTTCAAGCAGCGCGTAATACCGCTGAAGCGACTGGCGCTTTGACTCAAGCCGCGTCTCGGTGTCGTAATACTCGTTAGTAATATCTTCCGAACCCATGCGGCTGTTTATAACCTTGCCAAGCTCTTCCGCGCGGGCGACCACATCGCCAAGCCTTTCCGGAGGAACTTTAAGCACGGCGTTGATTACGGCGTACGTATCAAAATTCTGAATATCATAGCTGAATTCATGGCCACCAAGCGTTCCCGCGTAATCAGAAAGCTGCCCGTATACGGAACGCGCGTCGTCGCACTCTATATCAAGCGACGCTTCCCGGATGATTTTCCTTTCGGCCTGCGACGCGCCCGACCCCGAAGTTGCCTCAAAAGAGACTTGGTCTGCGGTTCCTTGAACTGCGTTAGTGTATTTAGCTCCTTCACCGGCCGATGCGGGCGCTTCGTCCGCTCTCGGCGGCTGTGCCGCTGTTTGCGGCGCGGAACAGGCCGTCAGCGTAAGAATCGCAAGGCATACGGCAATCACGCCGATTGCAGCGCGACTATGCTTAAACATGAAAAAACCCCTCCCGTTTTCGCGAGGGCGTACAACCGCCCCGCTGTTCTTACCCTTTTAGACGGAAGGTTTGTGAAAATGTTCCGAAGTTTTTCCAAGTCGCCGTTTAAGTAACGAAATAAGTGAAAACACCAGAAAAAGCGCCCCGTTTACAAGCACCACCGTCGCGCCGGTGGGCGTCTCGGCGGCGAAGGAAACCGTAAGTCCGGTAAAGAAGCACGAAACCGCTATAACTCCCGCGCCGATTGTTACCGTAAGGAAGCGCTTGCAAAGGCGCATGGCGGTAAGCGAAGGAAAAATAACAAGGCTTGATATAAGAAGCGCGCCCATCATGCGCATACCAAGCACTATTGTTAACGCGGTAAGCAGCGCGAGAAGCGCGTTGTACGCGCCCGCCCTAAGCCCTGTGGCTCTGGCGAAGCTTTCGTCAAACGTCACCGCGAATAACTGGTTGTAGAACAGCGCAAAAAGAGTAAGCACGACGGCGGACAGCGCGGCGCTTAACACCACGTCGCCGTCTTTAAGTGAAAGTATGCTTCCGAAGAGATAGTTGTTTATATCTGTGTTCGTGCCGCTTGCCTGCGAGACGACCACAACGCCGATTGCCATAGCGCTTGTCGAAATCAGCGCGATAGCCGCGTCGCCTTTGATTTTTCCGTTCTCGCTTATACGCAGAAGCAGAAAAGCCGCGACCACCACAACGGGTATCGCGACGGCAAGCGGCGCGGCGTTCACCGCCGACGCAATGGCAAGCGCGCCAAAGCCGACATGCGAAAGCCCGTCGCCAATCATGGAATACCTCTTCAAAACAAGGCTTACGCCCAAAAGCGCCGCGCACACGGAAACAAGCACGCCAACCACAAGCGCGCGAACCATAAAGGGGAACGAAAATATCTCCGTAAAGAAGTTAAGCATTAGTACCAAGCTTGAATCGCGTCCATAGGGAGATTTTTCTTCTCAACATATTCTGATATACGCCTTGTCGCCTTATGCCCATATTTTCCGAACTCGTCATTTTGGGCGCGCTTTTTAACCGTCGCGGCTCCCGTCAGAAAATCAAACACCACCTCGCCGGGTTCTCCTTGGCCTTCGGGTACATACTGGTATACCACCTGAACAGGATCATATTCAATCAACTTTAATCTATTCATTTAAGCCCCGCCTTTCTGTCAAGCTCGTCTGTGTACCGTTCGTAATTGTATTGCTCATTGGCAAGTCTATGCGCCTCTGCATACGGCATTCCTGTTGCCATATATTTAAGTTCAAGCAATTCATGCCGCAGCATTACCATATCCATTTCCTGTATATTATTGCCGTCGGCAAGTCTCTGCCATGAAACCGCCATATCGTAACTTGGGTCAAATCTACGCGGCGCATCTTCACCGAGAAAGTATTCATTAAAAAAGACGTGCATTTTTACGGCGCTAATATCAGTTTCCGGCATTCCTATATTTCTGGATATAGCGGAAACATCAGAAGTACGTTTACGGATTTCCTCGTAAAAGCTTATTGCGTGGGAATCCATCCTCGTCCAGTCCCCACGAGGAATCGCGCCGCTTGCGCCCGTAGTTGTCAATTCATAATTCATCTTTAATTATAGGCACTTCCTTCGTTGGAGTCAACAAATATTTCTTACGCTTCATGCGTATTGACGCTAGCCCTCCCCGTGTTCGGCGTCGCCGGAAGCGCCCAGAAACGCCGCGCCTACCGCCGAACGGACGTAGTCGGGCGTCTCGCCAAAGAACATCTGGGTGTTCTTGAGATGCAGTATGTGCCTTGCGTACTTGACCGCGCTGCGGATGTCGTGCGAAACCATAATAACGGTGATGCCCGTTTCGCGGTTTACCTTTTCGATATGGGCGTACATTTCCTGGGTTATAACGGGGTCAAGCCCGGCCGCCGGCTCGTCCAAAAGCAGAAGCTTCCTTGTGGCGCAAAGCGCCCGCGCAAGCAAAACAAGCTGCTGCTGACCGCCGGAAAGCTCGCGGTAACAGCGGCGTTTAAGATGCTCTATGCCAAGCCGGCGCATATTGCCCTCGGCCTCGGCCTTATCCGCCCTTGAAAACAGCGGTTTCAGACCCCGCCCGCCAAGCCGCCCGGAAAGCACGACTTCAAAAACCCCGGCAGGAAAGTCCTTCTGCGCCGCGGTTTGCTGGGGGAGGTAGCCGATTTCGCAAAGCGACAGCCCGCAAAGCTCCACCTCTCCCCCAAAGGGGGACATAAGCCCCAAAATCCCCTTGACAAGCGTACTTTTACCCGAACCGTTCTCCCCGACAATGCAAAGATAATCGCCGGATTCCACTGTAAAATTCAGGCTGCTTACGACTGCGCCGCCGTCATAGGCGAACGACGCGTTCCGGCATATTACCAAAGCGCTTCTTTAAGTGCCTGAACGTTGGCCTGCATAAGGCTTATGTACGTCGCCCCGCCGTCAAAATCGGCCTTGGTGAGGTTATGGCAGGAGTGCAGAAGCAGTTTCTTGGCTCCGGTGTCCTCGACTATCGTGTCGGCGATTCTTTGGTTGGAAAGCTCGATGTAAAACACGGCGGGAAGCTGCTCTTCCTTTACTTTGTTGATCAGAAAGGCGACTGTTGCCGGACTTTTGGGTTCCGTAACCTCCGAACAGCCGGGAAACGCCGCGAAATATTTAAGCCCATAGGCGTCAGCGAGATACCTGAATGGGAAGCGGTCGCCAAAAACCACCGTCTTGCGCGCCGCGCCGTCCGTCACGTCCTTTAACTCCGCGTCAAGCGCGTCAAGCCTTGTCTGATAGCTGTCCGAGTTTTGTCTGAAGGCGTCCGCGTTCGCGCTGTCCTGCGCGCAAAGCGCGTCTGTGATCTTCTGCACGATAAGCTTGGCGTTCTTGGGCGCTGTCCAGACATGTTCATCCTGTGGCGCGCCTTCGCCCTCTTCTTCTTCCTCTTCCTCTTCTTCCATGCCCTCGACTATTTCCTCGTCAACCGTTTCCACGCAGTCCATAAGGGATATGACCTGCTTGCCTTCCAAATCTATGGACGCGAGAATCTGCTCCTCTACCCATGTTTCCGATTCGCCGCCGACATAGATAAAGACGTCGCAGTTTGTAATGTCGATTATGTCCTGCGGCGACGGCTCGAAAGAGTGTATCTCGGACGCAAGGGGCAGAAGCATTCTTATATCCGCCATGTCCCCCGCAATCTCGCGCGCGAAGTCAAAGGGCGCGAAGATTGTGGATATAACGCTTATCTTCCCGTCCTCTCCGAACACCTCTTTGGCATCGTCCGATTTACAGCCCGCCGCCGTAAGCAGCAGAAGCCCCGCCAGTAAAACCGCGATTAGTTTTGCTTTAAGCATTTTTCGCATCTCCCATAAAAAACTGTTTTTACCGCGTTCACATGAAACGCGTGTTCCCGCATAATATGTCCTTTAAGCTTATCCGCCGTGTCGCACTTGAGATGTACGACCCCGCCGCAATCCTCGCATTTAAGGTGGAAATGCTCGGCGCCGCGCCCATCCTCCCCAATGTACTGGTAACAGGCGCTTGTGTTTCCGTCCACATAATAGCGGCGCAGAAGCCCAAGCCCGACAAGCCTTTCAAGCTGGCGGTAAACCGTTGATATTCCAACGGGCGTATCCGTTCCCGCCAGATGCTCGGCTATTTCGCTCGCCGTGGCGTGCGCGCCGTCAAGCGCGGCCATGTACCCCAAAATCGCGTCTTTCTGCTTTGTGTTATAGCCCGTTTGCCGCTTCACTATGCCGCGCCCCTTTCCCGCGAAAATGAGAGTCATTATCAATTTAGCACGGATTTGCCGGAATGTCAACGGCAAAATGCGCGAAGTACAACGGCACATGCATTAACACAGAAAATGCACAAAAACGGCATCCCCATGTAGGGGCGACCGTCCTCGGTCGCCCGCAATTTCCCGGCGTTTCGGCGGTGCTGTGTCGTAGGGCGCGACGCCCTCGGCGCGCCACCCCACCGCAACCGCGCGGGCGAGGAAATAAACGGGCGGCAGAACGCCGCCCCTACGACCCTCTCCGCCGCCTGTCGGCGGCACCTCCCCCAGAGGGGGAGGCAAGGGGCGTGTTGTCGGGGATAATCCTCCGTCGCGCTGGTCGCGCCACCTCCTTTTGCGAAAGGAGGCTTTGCGTCCTACGGAAGGCTTCTTTTTCAAAGGAGCTGTCACGAAGTGACTGAGGATTTACCCTCAGAGTAAAGGGCGCTGGCGACCGAGGACGGTCGTCCCTACATGAGGATGTCGGTTTTTATGCCTTTTGCATGTTCATGCGTTTGCCGTAACGCGGTGGTCTGTCTTGGGGAATTTGCCACCAAGTAAAAAATGCGCTATAATAACCTTGAGAGGGAGGTTATAACTATGCGCAGAAAAACAAAGCGTCTAATCGTTGTCCTTTCTGGCGTCGCCATACTTGTCGCGGCGGCGGCTGTTACGGTGTTTTTCTGGAAACCGTGGGAAGGCGGCGCACCGCAGGTACTAAGTCCCGGCGTCCTTGGCAATACAACCGGCAATATCGCTAATTCGAGGCTTGTAGCCCAAGAAGGCGATTGGATTTATTATGTCCGCAGTCGGCAAGACGGAAGCCAAATTTATAAAATGCGGTCAGACGGCACCGATAAACAAATGGTATGTGCTGACGCTGCTCTTGGCATCAATGTTTTAGATGGTTGGATTTATTATTCCAATTTGGATGATTATATGAGTTTGTATAAAATCAGGATAGATGGCTCGGAGAAAGTAAAATTGAACGATGATGCGTGCTTGCACATCGTGGTTCTTGATGGTTGGGTATATTACGATGATAGCAAGGTGCAGTATGCGCTCTCTGAAGGATTTAATATACATAAAACGGACATTGAGGGAAAAGAAAGAATCAGATTGAATTATGAGAATACTGGTGAAATAACCATTGCGGGGAATTGGATATTTTATAGATCAGAAAATGGGTTGTTTAAAATCCGCTTAGATGGAACTGAGAGGACAAAAATAAGTGATGATATGGCATACTCAATTAATGCCATTGACGGATGGCTATATTACATATCAAAAGACGATGAGTTTGCTCTGTGTAAGATTAAATTTGATGGGTCGGAGAAAAAAGTACTTGATGAAAAACGTGTTGAGTTTGTAAATGTGCATGATGAATGGATTTACTATTCGACGAGAGATGATTGGCGGCTGTATAAGATGCGCATAGATGGCACAGAAAAGACATATTTAGGACTCAATATGTGTACAAATATAAATATTGCGGACGGGTGGATATATTACCTTACGTCATTTGAAACCGAGGAAGCATTTGGTAGCATGCGACCAGATTACAGTACAGCTGAATTTTGGCGTGTGCGGTTAGACGGTACAGACAACCAAAGAGTTGATTAAACAATTACATATAAAGGAGAAATTACAATGTTGCAGATATCCAAACGCGCGGTATCATGTCTTTTGGTTCTTTTTGTCATGCTATCACAGGGTGGCATTATGTCGGCATCTTAGCGTCTTATACATGCTACTTCAGGTTGGTGGCCGTCCGGTATTAAAAACGTTGTAGGGGCGACCGTCCTCGGTCGCCCGCAATTCCCCAGATAGGGCGGCGGGTGTTTTGACCGTAGGGCGCGCCACCCCACCGCAACCGCGCCGAACAAACGGGCGGCAGAACGCCGCCCCTACAATCCGTCCCCAAATTGTTCATTGTCAATTGTCAATTCCCCGCCGGGGGACGCTTATCTCGCGTTATCGGCCAGACGCTGTGCCAGTTCCTTGTCCGGGCGGACAAGGACGGTTTTGAACTCGCTGTATATCACCATGCCGGGCTTCGCGCCCGGCGGCTTTTTTACGTGCTTTACCCTTGTATAGTCCACGGCGACTTTTGTGCTTTCCGACGCTTGGCTGTACACCGCCGCGACGGCGGCGGCCTCCAGAAGCGTTTGTTCGTCCGGCATACCCCCGGATGCGTCTATGACCACATGACAGCCCGGAATCTTCTGCGCGTGCAGCCATATGTCGCCTTTGCCCGCCGCGCGCATGGTAAGCTCGTCATTCTGGCGGTTATTGCGCCCCGCCCGGAAAGGAATCCCCGCCGAGGATATAAAGCGCTGGGGTTCAGCCGCTTTTTTACGCTGTTTGCCGGGTTTAGCGCCCTGCTTGCGCGCGGGGGTTGGGGGGGCAAGCTCTTCGCGTATTTCGTCTATGTCGCGCTGGCACGTAACGCGCGACAATTCCTCAGCGACGCTTTCCCAATACTCAAGCTCTCCGCGCGAGGCTGAAAGCTGCGCCTTGGTCATGGCCTCGGCGTTTTTAAGCTTGCGGTATCTTACGTAATACTGCGCGGCGTTCTGTTGAAGGTTCTTTGTTTCGTCAAGCTCTATCTGTGCCTTTTCGCCCGCTTCGCCGTAAAAATCCTCGACCTCTATGCTTTTTTTCCCGCGCGCCTCGGCGGCGCGGTGCAGATTGGCCATAAGCAGATCACCGTATCTGCGAAAGCGTTCGCGCTGAAGCGATTCCTCGACAGTCTGCTCTTGAAGAAGGATTTTTTTGCGGATGCGGCGGCAGTTGTTCTGGGCAGTTTTGCGTAAACTCGCTACCTTCTGGTTAAGACGCGCCGCGCGTTCCCGCTCCCCGCACACGGCGTCAAGAAGTTCCGAGAAGCCCCCGTCGAAACGGCTTGCCTCGTACAGTTTGCCGTACTGATTAAGCCCGAAACAGTAAAACTCCTTGGGAATGCCGTTCTGCGTAAAGATATACGGCTGAAGCCGACCCTGACGCGCGTCTTCGGCATACCTAAAGAAGCGTTCGGGCATTTCTTCGCCGTCAAGCGCTATTTCACGCGCCAGTATCGGTGATATACCGGAAAACGTATCGATCAGAAATTCCTCGTGAACGCGGTTTATGTCTGACGGCGCAGTTTGGTATGCGTGAAGCGCGGCGTATTCGGAAAAAAGGCGGTCAAACTCCCCCGGCGTGACGCCAAGCGGGTCGGTCTTATCCGGCGCGTCCGGCGCTTTGTAAAAAAGCCCCGCCTGGATTGGACGCGGCGACTCAAGCCCTGTGCGGCGGATACAGTCCAGAACGCGCCCGTCCTCGGCCACCAACGCCAAGTTGCTGTTGCGCCCCATAAGCTCGGCTATAAGCCTTTTAACGCTTGGAACGCCCATTTCGTCCTGTGTGTCCCACTCAAGTTCGACAATGCGCTCGAACGGGACTTGCCGCACCGCGCGAAGGCGCGCGGAAGTCAAATACTTGCGCAAAAGCATACAGAACATCGGCGCGGACTGCGGATTCTCATAGGGTATGGCGGTAAGGTGGATGCGCGGCACTCCCCCGCCCGCCGAAATAAGAAGCTTATGCGTCCCCCCCGCCCCGCGCAGGGAAAACAGCACCTCGCTTTCCGAGGGCTGATGGATTTTATCGACACGGGCGCCAATTATCGCCCCGTTCAGTTCGGCGGTAAGCGCCGACAGGAAAAGCGCGTCTACAGGCATACCGAAAATGGCTCTCCCTGCCGTTCGGACAGGCGAATCTCCACCCCCGGCATACGCGCCGCGAGTGCGGGTATAAGCGTGTCAAATACAGTAACTTCGGTGGCGTAATGCCCGCAGTCAAGAAGGTTTATTTTGTGATGCCGCGCGGCCAAGAACCCGGACATTTTTATGTCCCCGCTTACAAATGTGTCCGCGCCGCTTTCAAGCGCCTCGGGGAATTCGGCAAAGCCCGAACCGGAAGCCACGCAAACGCGCTTCACCGGCCTTCCCGCGTCGTAAAAGCGCACAACCCCGCTTTTAAGCGCCTTTTTACAGCGCGAGGCGAACTCGCTTACGCCCTCCGGCACAGAAAGTGTCCCGGAACGCCCGCAACCGTCGCGGCAAAAAGGCGCAATATTCTCAAGCCCAAGCCGCAAAGCCAGCGCGTCGTTTACTCCGCCGCTTGCCGCGTCAAGGTTTGTGTGCATACACACCGCCGCGATTCCGTTTTCCGCAAGCGTAAGCAGAAGCTCGCCCTCTGCGGTCGCGTCCGTTACCGTTTCAAGCGTGAAGAAAAGCGGGTGGTGCGACAGAATCATTTGCGCGCCCCACTCCGCCGCCTCCGCGATAACCTCGGCGGTTATGTCAAGCGCGCAAAGCAGTTTGCTTACGTCCGCGCCGCGCCGCCCGGTCAGAAATCCGACCTTGTCCCACGACGCCGCCAGTTCTGTCGGCGCGAGCGCATGTATTTCATTATAAACTTCTATGGCAGTCATAAGTCTTTGTCTCCGTCAAACTCATAGATTGTATATTTTCGCGTGTTTTCCCAAACCCGCGTTACAGAAACAGACGATTTCCCGGGCAAAACCGCCAGAACGCGCTCGCCGTGCGTCTGCGGTTGCAGCAGAAGGCGCTTTTCAAGAAGCCATGCGTCCGCGCGCAGTATCTCCGCGATTGTGTCGCCGCCCATACCCGCGATGATGACGCAGTCAACCTCGTCCTTGCTAAGGCAGGACGCGCCGTCCCCCAAGCGCAGTTCGGCCTTTCCGCCCAACCCGTGCCGCGCCAGCGCCGCCGTAGCCGCCGCGAGAGGCCCTTCGCGCACTTCCGTCGCGATTACGCTTTGCGTGACGCCCCGCTCCAGCAGGTAGATAGGGATACGCGCGTGGTCTGTGCCGATGTCCGCCACACGGCTTCCGCGCGGAACACGCGAGGCAATCGCCAAAAGGCGCGGTTTAAGCTGTATAGGGCGGCCCATAGGGAATCCTCCGAAAAAACAAGGGCCGCAATCCCTGCGGCCCTTGGCATTATTATTTCGCCGCCAGATACGAGTTGATTTTGGAAACCAGCTCGTCCGCGTTCTGGCTGTGGACGTCGCAGGCTTCCTCAAGCGACTCCCCGCGCGAGGCGGGACAGCCAAGGCAGTGCATACCCATTTCTAAAAAGAACTGCGCGGTCCCTTGATCATGGTCAAGAATATCTCCGATGATTGTTTCCTTTGTTACGGTCATACAATAACCCTCCTGTAAGTAAACTATGCCTGTCCATTATACGCTTGGCTTTTCGGATTGTCAACAAAAAGCGCCCGCGTAAGCGGACGCTTTTGTTTCGTTCAGAGATCCTCGATGTTTTAGCCGTTCTCTCTCATGCGGGCGAAGCAATCGCTGCAGTAGACGGGGCGGTCTGTCTTGGGCTCGAACGGGACTTTCGCCTCTCCGCCGCAGGCCGCGCAAGTCGCGGTGAAGAACTCTCTCGGGGCGCGGGAAGCGTTTTTGCGGTTGTCGCGGCAGGTTTTGCAGCGCTGCGGCTCGTTCATGAATCCGCGCTCTGCGAAGAATTCCTGCTCACCGGCGGTGAACGTGAATTCCTGCCCGCACTCTTTGCAGACCAGTGTTTTGTCTTCGTACATGTTTCCATTCTCCTTGTTTTTGCCCCGGGAACGAGAGAACCACCAAAAACGCTATAGTTTTCGAGGACCGCGCGCTAGGGCATTATGACGGGGCTTTTTCAGCCGCCGTACGAACAGGGTATTTCCCTGGTTTCGCCAAGTTAAGTTATAAGTTTTTTGCGAATGCGCTGTATGGCGTTGTCAACCGATTTAGTGTCGCGGTCAACTCGCTCGGAGATGTCCTGATAGGACAGTCCGTCCAGATAGTGGCCGAGTACGCGGTTTTCAAACCCGGACAGCCGGGATTTAAGCGCGGCCACAGCCTCGATATCCGCCTCGCGGCTAAGGACTTCGTCCTCCGGGCCGGATACGCACAGTCCGGCGAGTGCGCCGGCGTCTTTGCCGTCGGTGATGGAAATATAGTTCTCAAGCGGCATGTGCTTGCGGCGCGTGGACGCCTTCACCGCGTTGTTAAGCCGGTTTCGGATACAGCGCCCCGCGAAGGTGCGGAAAGCCGCGTCTTTATCCGCTGAAAACTGGCGCATAGCCATCAGAAGGCCGATCATGCCCTCTTGGGTAAGATCCTCGCTGTCGCCGCCCGCCAAAAAATAGGGGCGGGTGATTGCGCGAACCATTGAAAAGTACCGCCCCGCAAGAATTTGTTCGGCTTCGGACTGCCCGCTTTGAGCCAAGGCGCAAAGCTTTTCGTCCGCAAGCGAGGACATCGGCACACTCCCACTCCCCGCGAAAACATGTTTCCGATTTGTATTATATGTCACATTTTCGCATATGTCAATAGGGAATGACGAACAGATAAAAATATTTTATAAGCAAAAAGGCCGCACCGCCCCTTTCGGGGGATACGGCTTTTGTGCAAAGCCGGCCGGTAAGCCGGGTTCTGTCGTGTGCAGTCATCTATCTGGGCCGCCTGTTGCCAGTCGGCTCGATGCCACCCCCGGGGAAGCCGGGCAAGCCTTGGGGCGCGAACGCCCCCTCCCCTTTTGCGGTGTTGCTCCGAATAGAGTTTACAGGATTCCCCGGTCACCCGGGAAACCGGTGAGCTCTTACCTCACCTTTCCACACTTGCCGCCGAAACCGCGTCAATGCCGCGATTTTGACGGTGTCCTATTTCTGTTGCACTTGTCCTGTAGTTGCCTACGGCGGGTGTTACCCGTTATTCTCGCCCTGCGGAGCCCGGACTTTCCTCCCCCGCAGCCTTTCGGCCTTGCGAAGGCGACTGCATAGCCGACTCTGGTGGTTATTTTAACGGGTTAGGGGCGGTTTGTCAATCGCGACACCCGCGCTTCCGGAATTTTCCGGAATGACGGGCGGTCGAGGACGACCGCCTCTACAAAACCCTCTTTAGAAAAGAGGGTGGCCGCCGAAGACGGACGGGTGTTTTGACCGTAGGGGACGCTGTCCTCAGCGTCCCGTCCCCCCGCGACCGCGCCACGCGCCTGTAATTCAGACGGCGCGCCGGGGGCGTCGCGCCCTACAACACGCCCCGCCGTCCGGTTCTATGGGTTGTCGTCAGTTTGAACATCGTTTTTAGTTTTTTGTGACGCAATAAACCATCTCTCCATTTATCTCTTGTTGCTCAATTGGCAAATCTCTTGGAAGGCAAAACGCCGGACGAACCCCGCTAGCAGAATTTGCCCCCCCCCCCCCACACCTTCCTTTTGGATCAATTCTATATGATGAGTTAAATCGTGATGTAACCGGTGTTCTAAGCAGCCAGGGAGATGCTTCTTTACTGTCATAAGCGATACGACGGTCAGAATCATCCTCGAAATATTTCAGACTTTTACCCTCAACACGGGTGATCACGAGTTCCTCATAGCCCAGTTCCGTATAGGAAAGCAGGAAGGATTTCCGAGTTATTTGTTCGACATACTTCCCGTGATTTCCCAGACTTTCTTCCGCAGTAATGGTAATCTCAGAATCTACG
>JAISVI010000060.1 GCA_031271665.1 Oscillospiraceae bacterium | reverse complement strand
CGGCGCACGTCGTCGGGATGCTTTATGTTTTTAAGCTCCAGTTCGCCGTGGGACTTATCGGTGCTTATAAGCGTGACGGTACCAACGCCCAGTATCTTCTGGCCAAGGGTTCGGACAAGGCGGACGTCCATTATGCGGTAAAGCAGTATTTCGTCCGTCACCGTCTTCAGAAGACCCTTGCGCATCGTAAGGGCGTCTTCGCACACCTCGTAGCGGGTGAAGCTTATCGGCATTCCAAGTATACGTTTGCGATCCTTCCAAAGAACCTCGGGCCTTTCCACTTCCGGTCTCTTTGCCATCTTCCTCAAACCCCTTTCAGCACAAAGTATACATCAGGCGCGTCTTTTATTCAAGCACAAAAGTAAGGGCGTCTCCGTCCGCCCGATTGACCGCCCGGCGCTTTTAATGTATACTGTCCCCAAGAAAAGTTTGGAAGGACGGTGCTTTTTATGAAGGTGCTTGTAATCGGCGGAACGGGCAATATAAGCTCGGCCATTGTGTCGCGTCTTCTCGCGGACGGGCACTGCGTGACCGCGCTTAACAGGGGACTGCGCCCCGCGCGCTATGGCGGCGAGGTCGAGACGATTGTCGCCGACCGCGCCGACCGCGAGAGGTTTGAGGGGCTTCTGCAAAAAAGAAGCTTCGACGCGGCGATAGACATGATCGCCTATAACGCCGAGGACGCGAAGTCCACGCTTAGGGCGCTTGGGGCGAACACCGGGCATATCGTGTTCACTTCGACAGTGGCGGCGTATAAGCGCCCGTTCGCTTCCGTGCCTATACGCGAGGATTTCGCGCTTTACGACACCCCCGTGTTCCCCTACGGCTTTGAAAAGGCGAAGATGGAGGCGTACATACAAACGCGCATGGACGAAAACATGCCGATAAGCGTGATACGCCCGTCTTTAACCTATGGAATCGGGTGCAGGAATATAGGGGTCATGCGCAACAACTACGGCATTATAGACCGATTAAAGAAGGGCAAGCGCATTATCCAGTTCGGCGACGGGACGAACCCCTGGGCGTGGACGTTCGCCCCCGACATCGCGCGCGCCTATGCCGGGATGCTTGGACGGAAAAAATGCTTCGGCAAATTCTATCACGCCACAAGCGACGACCATCACATCTGGGACGACCTTTACCTTGCCTTCGGAAAGATTGTGGGAATCGAGCCGAAGCTTGTACATATTTCCACCGAGATGCTTATGGCCGCCGCGCCGGATACCTTCCTTCACGTATATCAGGAAAAAATGTTCCCCGGCATTTTCGACAACACCGCCATTAAGACCGACGTGCCGGAATTCCGCTGTGAATATACCTTGGAAGGGATGCTGCGCGAAATAGCCGCGTGGTACGAGTCCGACGCAGAGGCAAGGAAGGTAAACCCGGAGCTTGACGCGCTTGAGGACTCCCTGTTAGCGCGCTATGACAGGGCGATGGAGGTTTTCGCCCGTTAGCCCCGCGCGCCCTCGATGTGAATCAGGCGGTATCTGGCATAGGAATATGTGTCAAGCGGGCGGCTGTCGCAGTCGTGGTTATGCGAGGCTACCAGTATGCTGTCCGGCGCGGGCAGTTCCGGCGCGGAAACGACGAAAACGGAGTGCGTAAAAGCCTGCGCGTCAAAGCAAAGCTGTATAACGTCGCCTAGTCTTGCCTTGGCAAGCGGCGCATCGTATCCATATGGACCCGCGCCCTTGTTGGCGGTCAGGAAGTTATAAAGGAACTGCACCCCCGCCCAAGCCGCGCTGCGCGAGGACAGGCTGTTATAGTACCAGCCCGTTACCGGCGTGTAATTCATTTTGCCGCATCCCGCGAGGATACACTGCGAGATAAAGTTTGTGCAGTCCCCGCCGATTGCGGCGAAGTCATAGTATTTCGGATTCCTGCCCAAGGCCCACAGGTGGGCGTATTCAACGGCCTTCGCGCGGTCATACGGCATGGCGTGTACTCCTTACAGGCAGTTTGGCGGTAAGCGCCCCTATAAGGCAGTTTATGTTTTTCTGTGTGCGGGGTGAGTGTCGCCGCAGGTTGCACGGCGACGCATGAAGGGGCAAGTTGCACAGACTAAATGTAGGGGCGGTCGTCCCCGACCGCCCGCAACCCTGTAAAATCCTGCGGGTGCGGGCGACCGAGGACGGTCGCCCCTACATGAGGATGCCGGTTTTGCATGCTCATGCGTTTGCCGCCCGCAGACGGACTTAGTGTAAAATAAACATGTGCAAAAGTAACCCCCCGGGAAAGGCGTAAGCCTTATACCGGGGGGGCATACACGGGAATAATGAGTTTAGAAAGAACCATTATTGAGGAGTGTATGCGAAATGATTATACCCGAAGAGCGCGTCGATATAACGCAAATTGAGAGATATATTTACCGAGTGGTCTGCGAGATTGGGCGTCAGATGTTCCGGGAGTATCTGGAACAGTACGATGCGGAACTTATGCGAAGCCGCGACCATGAAAAGTACCGGAACAAAGGGAAGAAGCAGACCACACTGAAGACAGTGATGGGTGAAGTAGTGTACGAACGCGCGCTGTATCGTTTTACCGACGAGAATGGAGTCACGGCAGGAGTATATCTGTTAGACGAAGCGGTAGGGGAAAGCGTTAGCGGCCAAATAAGTCCGTTATTGGCGGAGAAGATAGCCGAGACGGTCTGTGAGATGTCATACCGGAAGACGGCGGAAGCGGTCAGCGCCATGACGGGGCAGACAATCAGCCACGGCGGTGTGTGGAATGTGATTCAGGCGCTTGGTGAGCGTGCGGACAAGCAGGAGAAAGAGGACGCACGTCTTAACAAGCTTCATCAGGGTCGAGGCAAGCGAGAGGTCAAACTTTTGTTTGAGGAGCAGGACGGGGTTTGGCTTAACCTACAGGGGCGAGACCGCAAGAGATTGGGGTCGTCCGCCGAGATGAAGGTTGCCATTGCCTATGACGGAGCGAAACAGACGGGGAAAGGGCGCTTCAATCTGGCTAACAAGGTAGCCTGCGCCAATTTTGAAGGGATTGACAGTTTTGTGGAGCGTAAGGAAGGCGTAATTGCATCCTGTTACAATGTGGACGAAGTTGAACAGCGCGTTGTAAACGGCGACGGAGCGAATTGGGTAAGGCGAAGCGTTACCGATGAAACCGTATGCTTTCAACTCGACCCCTATCACCGCAATAAGGCCGTGCTTGAGCATGTCAGCAACCCGGACGCCCGGAAACTTATTTTCAAACTTCTGTACTCCAAGCAGATTGACACCATGTTCGATGTCATTGACGCCTATGCCAACAGCACCGGCGATGAACGGGAAGCCGCGCATTACCGTGTGTTGGAAACCTATTTCAAGAACAACCGGGACGGTCTGGTTTCGTACAAACGCCGGGGACTGGAATTGCCCGCGCCGCCGGACGGTTTGGCGTACCGAGGCTGCGGCGCGATGGAAAGCAATGTGTTTTCGCTGATCGGCCGGCGGATGAAACGCCGCCGCGCCAATTGGAGCATAAACGGCGGCAACAACATGGCACGGATGCTCACGTTGAAGTCTACGGACCGTCTGCGGCGCGCTTTGTCCGTTTTCTCACTTATGTGGCTGCCCGAAAAATACGCTCGGCCTGTCGCTGTCAATGTTCTGTCCGCCGCGAAATGCCCCCAGCGTGTCGGTAAAGGCTACAATGGCTTTCGCCATGCCGCTATTCCCGTCGGTCTGCCCTTTATGAAAGAAATCTTTTCTCCAATGCCGCTTGTTTGACCCCGTTTCCGTCTATACTAACCTTGCTTTTACTCACGTTCAGGATAGGGCGACGCTGGAGAGCGACCTGAGCGGTTCGTGAGTTTTTGCGGGGCGGTGAGGCTTTACAA
The DNA here is from genome assembly GCA_031271665.1 of Oscillospiraceae bacterium. Classification (GTDB taxonomy): domain Bacteria; phylum Bacillota; class Clostridia; order Oscillospirales; family UBA929; genus WRLJ01. The sequence continues at coordinate 37,844 of JAISVI010000060.1, read as the reverse complement.
AGCTTTGCCGTTTCCCTTTTACCGCCCCGGAAAACCAATGCGATAAACTCATCCCACGATCTCACGCTAGTTTCAGATTATTTTTCGTGTGTGTTTTTTCGCCTCTAAGTCTTGCCCACGTTTACTTGACACTGACGCAGACGGAGGACTCTATTGTCAACTCCCGCCCGATATGATATACTTTTGCCCGAAGTGGGTGAGCGGCATTGCGGCACTTAATCGATTTCGCGGACGTCAGCCTTGGGCAGTGGCGGGAACTGTACGCGCTTACGCAGGAAATATGGAAAGACCCCGGCGCGTTCCGGGACACGCTTCGCGGACACGTCATGGCCTCGCTTTTCTATGAACCGTCAACGCGCACCAATTTTTCTTTCCAGGCGGCTATGCAGCGTTTGGGCGGCGGGGTGTTCGGCTTTAACGACCCCAACGCGTCAAGCGCGGCCAAGGGCGAAACGCTTAAAGACACGTTCATCATGGTTTCCGGGTACGCCGACGTAATCGTGACGCGCCACCCGTGCGAGGGCGCGGCGCTCGCGGGATCGATGTACAGCTCGGTTCCGGTTATAAACGCCGGGGACGGCGGGCATTTCCACCCCACGCAGACGCTTACCGACCTCGCGACGATAACGCGGCTTCGCGGCGGCGTTGACGGGCTTCATATCGGCATATGCGGGGACTTGAAAAACGGGCGCACGGTGCATTCGCTTATACGGGCGCTTAAACATTTTCCCTCCGCGCGGCTGTCGCTTATCTCTCCGAGAGAGCTTTCCGTCCCGCAGTATCTGCGCGGGTACATGTCGGAAAACGCCATACGCTTTGTCGAGTCCACGCGGTTAGAGGCATCCCTTGCCCAGCTTGACGTTTTGTATATGACGCGCATCCAGCGCGAGCGGTTCCTTGACCCCCTTGAGTACGAACGGCTTAAGGGCGTGTACGTGCTTACGGCGCAGAAGCTTAAAGCCGCGAAAAAGGATCTTCTTATACTCCACCCTCTGCCGCGCGTGGACGAGATACACGCGGACGTGGACACAGACCCCCGCGCCGCGTATTTCAAACAGGCCGAGATCGGCATGACGGTGCGCATGGCTCTTCTCCTTACGCTCGCGAAGAAACCCAAGGAATACCCGTCTTACGCGTCCGGCGCGGACAAGCCGCGCTGTGAAAACGGGCGGTGCATCACAAAGCGCGAGACTTACCTGCCCGCGCTTTCCGAAAACGGGCGTTGCGGATATTGTGACAATTTGTTACCTTAGATTTGTTATATTAGACAGTAAAAAAGGAGGAAATTCTTTGGCAGTCATTGCAAACGCGCGCCGTCTTAACGCGGACGTTACGCGCATCGACCTGGACGCGCCGCATATCGCGGCCAAGGCGCTGCCGGGTCAGTTCGTCGTCCTTCGCGTCGACGCGCGGGGCGAGAGAATCCCGCTTACCATCGCGCGCGCGGACGCGCAAAGCGGCGTCGTCACCGTCGTTGTCCAGCGCGTCGGAAAGTCAACCGCGATTCTGTCGGACATGAAAACCGGGGACATAATCCTTGACGTTGCCGGGCCGCTTGGAACGCCGACGCACCTTCAAAGCGGCAGATGCGCCGTTGTCGGCGGGGGGCTTGGCTGCGCCATCGCGTGGCCGATAGCCGCCGCGCTGAAGCGCGAAGGCGCCGAGGTACATATGATTGCCGGTTTCCGCACAAAGGACATCGTTATCCTGGAAGAGGAGATGCGCGAAGACTCAAGCGCCCTGCACATCTGCACCGACGACGGCAGCTACGGCTTTAAGGGGTTTGTGACGGACAAGCTCAAAGGGCTTATAACCGGCGGCGTTTCGTTTGACCGCGTGTACGCCATCGGGCCGCTTGTTATGATGAAATTCGTAAGCCGGCTTACCAAAGAGTATGGCATTCCGACCGTCGTAAGCATGAACCCCCTTATGGTGGACGGCACCGGAATGTGCGGATGCTGCCGCGTCACCGTGGACGGCAAGGTTTTCTTCGCCTGTGTGGACGGCCCGGACTTCGACGGGCATCTGGTGGACTTTGACGAGACAATGCGCCGCAACACCGCGTACGCGGCCTTCGAGAAGGCGCGAATGGACGAGCATATTTGCAGACTGACCGGGGAAAGCAGGGGTGCAGAACATGCCTAATATGCAGCTTAACAAAACGCCGATGCCCGAGCAAAGCCCGGACACGCGCAATACCAATTTCACCGAGGTCGCCCTTGGCTATACCGCCGAACAGGCGAAAAGCGAGGCCGAGCGCTGCCTTGGCTGCAAGCATAAGCCCTGTGTAAAGGGCTGTCCCGTCGGGGTTGACATCCCCGCCTTTATAACGCCGCTTAAAAGCGGCGACGCGGATACGGCGCTTGAGATTCTGCGAAGGACAAACGCGCTGCCCGCCATATGCGGGCGCGTCTGCCCGCAGGAGACCCAGTGCGAAGAGCTTTGCGTCCGGGGACTGAAGGGCGAGCCGGTGGCCATCGGGCGGCTTGAGCGCTACGCGGCGGACAGCGCCGTGCCAAAGGCATTGTCCGGCGCCGCGCCTACGGGGCATCGCGCCGCGGTTATCGGGACCGGCCCGGCGGGGCTTACCTGCGCGGGCGTACTTGCCGCCGCCGGGGTGGAGGTCACTATGTTCGAGGCGTTCCACACGCCGGGCGGGGTGCTTATCTACGGCATACCCGAGTTCCGTCTTCCGAAGGCCGTGGCGGGGCGCGAGATAGAAAGCCTTAAAGACATGGGCGTGAAGATCGAGACGAATATGGTCGTCGGGCGCGTTCTTTCAATAGACGACTTGTTCGCGCGCGGCTTCGGCGCGGTGTTTATCGGCGTTGGCGCGGGGCTTCCCACATTTATGAAAGTCCCGGGAGAAAGCCTTATCGGCGTATACTCCGCCAACGAATTCCTTACACGAATTAACCTTATGAAGGCGTACGAGCCGGATGCGGAAACGCCCGCGCCCGTATTCAAAAACGCGGCGGTCGTCGGCGGCGGCAACGTGGCCATGGACGCCGCCCGCTGCGCCAAGCGTTTAAGCGGCGGCAACGTGACGGTCGTCTACCGCAGGGGCGAGGCCGAACTGCCCGCCCGCAAGGAAGAGATACACCACGCCATGGAAGAGGGCATCGTCTTCAAATTCCTTACCGCCCCCGTGGAGATACTGGGCGGGGACGATTTCCGGGTGTCGGGCATGGTCTGCGAGGAAATGGAACTTGGCGAGCCGGACGCCTCCGGACGCCGCCGCCCCGTCCCGAAACCGGGAAGCCGCTTCACCGTCGAGTGCGACTGCGTTATTTCCGCAATCGGCACATCTCCCAACCCGCTTCTGCGCCAGACCGAGCGGGGACTTGAATTCGACCGCTGGGGCTGTGTGGTGACAAACCCGGACACGGGCGAGACAAGCCGCCCCGGCGTGTATGCCGGCGGCGACATCTCCACCGGCGCGGCCACGGTTATAAAGGCGATGGGCGCGGGCAAGATCGCGGCGGAGAGCATGATCGCCTACCTCGCGGGGAAATAGATGTTCACATACCGCTTTCAGGACGGCGCGCTTACCATACTTGACCAGACGCGCCTGCCCGGCGAGGAAGTGTATCTTACGCTAAGGACGCCCGAGGATGTTTACGGGGCGATCAAAACCCTTAGCGTTCGCGGCGCGCCCGCCATCGGCGCGGCGGCGGCCTATGGGTTTTATATGGGCGCGAAGGCTTCGCCCGACAAGGCCGGGGAGGTCGCCGCGTATCTGGATTCGGCGCGCCCCACGGCGGTCAATCTGCGCGCGGCGCTTAAACGTATGCTTTCCGTATGGAAAAACGGCGGCGGCGCGCGGGAACTGCTTTGCGAGGCGCGCGCCATAGAGGAAGAGGACCGCGCGGCCTGCCGCGCCATAGGCGAACACGGCGTTTCCCTGCTTTCTCCCGGCATGGGCGTGCTTACGCACTGCAACGCGGGCGCGCTGGCGGCGGCGGAGTACGGCACGGCGCTCGCGCCGATTTACCTTGCCAACAGCCGGGGCTACGGCCTTAAAATCTACTGTGACGAAACGCGCCCCCTGCTTCAGGGCGCGCGGCTTACCGCTTTCGAGCTTATGCGAAGCGGCGCGGACGTGACGCTTATATGCGACGGCATGGCCGGGGCGATGATGAAAGAGGGGCGCGTCGGCGCGGTGTTCACCGGCGCGGACCGCGTTGCCGCCAACGGCGACACGGCAAACAAAATCGGCACGCTTACCCTTGCGGTGCTTGCCAAACATTTCGGCATACCTTTCTATGTCTGCGCGCCGTTTTCAAGCATTGACGCGGACTGCGCGTCCGGGTCTGACATCGTAATAGAAGAGCGCGGCGCGGATGAGGTGACCACGCTTATGTATTCTTCGCGCCTTGCCCCGGAGGGCGTGAAGGTAAGAAACCCCGCCTTCGACGTCACGGACGCGGCGCTTATCACCGCGCTTGTCACCGAGCGCGGGATAATCAGACCGCCGTTTGACTTCACGGCAAAGGGGTAAGAAGGCAGTGTAGCGGAGGCGTAGAGGAAACGGCGGGACGTCGAGGACGCCGTCCCCTACAACGATCCCAAAGGTCTGCAAAAAAGAGGCGCGTTCACGCGGGAGGGACTATAGTTGTCGATGAAGGAACTGCCCGTCAGGAAACAAATACGGTTAGAAGATTTCTGTTACTCAAATACCGGTGTCTACTTCATTACGATCTGCGTCGAAGGAAGACATGAGATGTTGGGCGAAGTTGTAGGGGACGGCGTCCTCGACGTCCCGCCCACTCAAGGCGTCCTCGACGTCCCGCCGTTTCCCAAAGAAGCCCCGTATGTTCGTTTGTCTGAGTATGGTCGTATTGCCGATAAATACATCGCGATTGTCGGAAGTCATTATGCGAATATTGTTATTAAGAAGTATGTTGTTATGCCCAATCACCTCCACATCTTACTTCGCGTACATCTTGCCAACAATAAAGAAGATTTAAGGCCTATAAATGAGGCAGCGTGGACGCGTTCCCGCGCAAACGATACAATTCCCGCGTTTGTATCCACATTGAAACGCTATATACATAAAGAATGCGGATTTAAATTGTTCCAAAGAGCTTACCATGATTACGTTGTCAGAAACAAATCCGTATATAGAAGAATCTGCGAGTATATCGCCAAAAATCCTGAAGAATGGCAGAAGGATTGTTATTACGCCGCGAAAGGAGGGTGTCTTGAATGACGGAATTGGTTGTGTCAAGGGCCGCGCTTAAAAATAATCTTGGGATTATCCGGGAAAGGGCCGGGGGGCGCGCCCTGATCGGCGTGCTTGCGCATAACGCGTACGGTCTGGGGCTTGTGCCGACGGCGAAGTTCCTTTACGAAGAGGGGGTACGGTTCTTCGCGGTCGGCGATACGGCCGAGGCGGAGAAGCTGCGCGCCGGGGAATTCGCGGACATCGACATCCTTATGCTGCGCCCGACCTGCGACCCCGCGGAGGTAGAGCGCATAATAGACCTTGGGGTTATCGCCACGGTGGGCGGGCAGGATTCCGCAATGGCGCTTTCCGGCCTTGCCGAGCGGCGCGGAACGGTTGCCGAGGCGCATGTGCGCGTGGACACGGGGTTCGGGCATTACGGGTTTTCGCACACCGAACCCGATAAAATCCTCTCCGTATACCGCTATATGGGAAGTATCGCGTTCACCGGCCTTTACACGCAGTACGCCCCGTACGGCGCGCGCAAGGCGCTTCTCGCGCAGTCGCAGTCGTTCGGCGGCGTGGTCGAGGGGCTGCGCGCGGCGAAGATTGAAACGGGCTTGATACACGCGGCGGGGGTCGGCGCGCTTTTAAGCGAACCTAAGACCGAGCCGTACGACGCCTTGCGCGTCGGCGTTGCCCTTGGCGGCGCGCCGGAGTGGCGAAGAGCCGGGCTTGTTCCGGCGGCAAAACTGCGCGCAAGTCTTACCGACACGGGGCATAAGCCCGCCGGGGCGGTTCTGGGCGGAAAGGCGATTAAAAAGGCGGCACGCGCCGGAATTGTCCCGATGGGTACTGCCGACGGACTGGGAAGAACCGCGCAGACACGCCCGCCAACGTTCGCCAAAGCGCTTGCGCGGCTTATACGCGGGGAAAGCGCGCCCGTTCTGCGCCTTGCGGACGGCAAAAAGCTTAAAGTATTGGGGCGGGCGGGCATTGACGCTGTCGCGGTGAATCTTGGCTCTTCGGATATCGCGGTCGGCGCGGACGTATACGCCGACATCGACCCGCTTGTGTGCGTCTGCGCAAGCGTAAGGCATATATGACGCATTCGCTTGCCGCCGCGCTTGGGGAACTGGCGGCGCGGGGGACGCACCGGTTCCACATGCCGGGGCATAAGGGCGTCCTTCCGCCGCCGTTTGACGGCGCGGCGCGCATAGACTTCACCGAGCTTGGGGAAACTGGGAGCCTTTACACCGAGCAAAACGGCCATATCCGTATGGCCGAGGCGCGGTGCGCCCGGCTTTACGGCGCGCAGGCCGCGCTTTTCCTTACGGGCGGCGCGACCCAAGGGGTTTTCGCCGCGCTTGCGGCGCTTACTAAACCCGGGGACACGGTCGCGCTTGACAGGAACTGCCACAAAAGCGCGCTTCACGCGCTGGCCATGCTCGGCCTTCGTCCGCTTTACCTTACGCGCGAACGGCTTGCTCCGTTCGGCATAAGCGCGGCGCTTACGCCCCGCCCCCTGCCGGAGGACATTGCCTGCGTCTTTCTCACCTGTCCGACATACTACGGTGTGCTTTCGGAAGACCGCGCGTGGCGCACGGAGAGCGGGCGTGAAATCCCGGTTATCGCTGACGCGGCGCACGGCGCGCACCTTATGTTCCTGCCGGGCGGGCAAAGCCCGCTTCACGGCGCGCGGATTGCCGTATGCTCGGCGCATAAGACGCTGCCCGCGCTGGGGCAGGCGGCCTTTATGCTTTTGTCGGACGCCCGTGACGCGCCGCGCGCGCGTTATATGACCTCGGTGTTCGGCACATCCTCGCCGTCATACCCGATGCTTGCCTCTATGGACGGCGCTTTTTCGGCGCTTGAGCGGGACGGCAAAGAGCGCTGGGCGGAGGTTGGCGGCTTCGCGGAAAGCCTGCGGCGGGAATTTGGGTCGGTTTTGTCTTTAACTCACAACGCGCAACCAAAAGCGAGCATCAAGATTGACGCGGCGCGGCTTTGCCTGTATACGGGCTGCGGATACCGCGACGCGCTTAGGATCGCGGAAGATTTCGGCGTTATGTGCGAGATGGCGGACGATAAGAACATCGTTTTTATACTTAGTCCAAACGACACGCCGGAAAGCCGGAAAGCTCTGCGCGCCGCCATAGGCGCGGTATCGCCGGGCAGTTTGGGCGGCACGGGGACTCTTGCGCCCCTTCCGCTGCCCGAAACTGTTCTTTGCCCGCGCGAGGCGTTTTTCGCCCCCCGCGAGCAGATAAGGCTTGAAAAGGCGGCGGGGCGCGTAGCGGCCGAGCCGCTTGCACCGTACCCTCCCGGCGTTCCCCTTGTCGCGCCGGGAGAAAAAATCGACAAAAAACATATCGCAATCCTTCGTGAACTGTGTTATGATGGGGGAGAGGCGGATTTCTCTATAAGCGTAATTAAGGAGGAGATTCTGTGAAGCTGCTGCTTGCGATACTTAACCATGACGACGCGCACACCGTTATAAAGAAGCTTACCGAGGGCGGATACCCCGTTACGAAGCTTGCCACTACCGGCGGGTTTCTTCAGTCCGGCAACGTCACGGTGATCCTTGGCCTTGAGGACGACAAGCTGAAGGGCGCGCTGGAGTGCATCGAAAAATACAGCAATTCCCGCCGTCAGGTCGTTCCGACAACAAGCGAGATGGGCCTTGGCTATTACTCCGCCATGCCCGTGGAAATCACCGTCGGCGGCGCGACCGTCTTTGTCCTTAATGTCGAAGGCTTCCATAAATTCTAGCGCCCTTATTGACGTACAGGCGCTTATCCTTGAGGGCGGGCTTCCGGAAGACGGGCGGAAGCTTGCCGCGAAGCGGCTTGGAGTTGACATCGCGCTCTTAACGGAGACAGGGCATCCGGATTTGTACGAGCTTGACGGCGCGGACACGAAGGATCAGGCCGAGCGCGTACGTCACATGCGCGCCCAGGCGTTTACCCGCCCGCTTTTAACGCCGTGGCGCGTATTCCTTATCAAAAGTGCGGACGGCCTTAGCGAAATATCGCAGAACGCGCTTTTGAAAATCATCGAAGAGCCGCCGCCGTACGTGCTTTTTATCCTTCTTGCCTCAAAGGCCGAGGGGCTTCTGCCCACGGTGCGAAGCCGCTGCGCCCTGCACCGTATGCCGCCCTCCGGGGCGGCGGCGGGCATAAATCCCGAAACGGACAAGCAGGCAAAGGAGCTTATCTCGGCGCTTAACCAAATGCCGGGCGCGCCGGGTGAGCTTGCTGTCTGCGCCGCGGTCATGGGGCTTACAAGGCTCTCCCGCGAGGAGTTCGCGCTTTTTTTGGAAAGCCTTCTGACCCACACCGCCAAGGCGTTGGCGCAGACCCCTTCCGCCATTCTGGACACACTCGCGGATACCGTAACAAAGCTTCTTGACGAGCAGGAACGCAATGTCGCCGTTCCCGCCGCCTGCGCACACCTGTTAAGTCAATTGACAATGGACAATTGACAATGGACGATTAATAGTTGGCAGAAACAATTGTCAATTGTCAATTATCCCTAAGGGGGAAAACTGTTGACCACCGTTGTCGGCGTCCGGTTCCGCAAGGTCGGGCGCGTATATTACTTTGACCCGGGAAAACATGATCTGCGCAAGGGTACGGAAGTTATCGCCGACACCCAGCGCGGCCTTGAGTTCGGCGAATGCGTTATGACCCGCCGGGAAGTCGAGGACGAGAAAATCGTGCCGCCGCTTAGAAAGATAATCCGCATCGCCACGCCCGAAGACATGGAAACTCTGCGCAAAAACGAGCAGAAGGAAGAGCAGGCCGCCGGAATATTCCTTAAAAAGATTGGCGAACACGGCCTTCAGATGAAGCTTGTCACGGTGGAATACACCTTTGACAGCTCTAAGATAGTGTTCTTCTTTACCGCAGACGGGCGCGTTGATTTCCGCGATCTTGTGCGGGATTTGGCCCAGGTGTTCCGTACGCGCATAGAGCTTAGGCAGGTGGGCGTACGCGACGAGGCCAAGCTGCTTGGCGGTCTTGGCGTATGCGGAAGACCCTTCTGCTGCGCAAGCTTCCTTGACGAGTTCCAGCCCGTATCCATTAAAATGGCCAAGGAGCAAAGCCTTTCCCTTAACCCCACCAAGATTTCCGGCACCTGCGGAAGGCTTATGTGCTGTCTTAAATACGAGCAGGACGCGTATGAGGATCTGCTTGCCAACACCCCGCGCGCGGACTCCGTTGTGCGCACACCGCAGGGGAAGGGGACTGTGACCGGGGTATCGCTTCTGCGCGGGCAGTTAAGCGTACGGCTTGACGCCGCGCCGGACATGCCGGTAAAAACCTTTCATAAAAGCGAAGTGACGGTTCTGAAGGGCGCGGCGAAGCAAGGCAGGGCGGACGCCGAAAGCGAGGGCGGCGATGCGCTTCTTTGACACGCACGCCCATTACGACGACGCGCGCTTTGACGCCGACAGGAAGGAGATTCTCCTTTCGCTGCCCTCTAAGGGGGTAGAGCTTGTGCTTAATCCCGGCAGCGACATAGACTCCTCGCGCAGGGCGGTTGCCCTTGCGGGGGAGTTTGCCCATGTCTGGGCCGCCTGCGGCGTCCATCCCGGAAGCGCCGACACCCTTGACGCAAACGCCGCCGATATGCTTTCCGCCATGCTTAAAGACAAAAAATGCGTCGCGCTGGGCGAGGTCGGATTTGACTACCATTACGACACCCCGGGACGCGACGTTCAGAAAAGGGCGCTGTACGCGCAGTTACAGCTTGCGGCGGCCCATAACGTCCCGGTGATCTTCCATGACCGCGACGCCCACGCGGACTCGCTTCGCGCGATAGACGACTTTCCGGGGCTGCGCGGTGTTTTCCACTGCTTTTCGGGAAGCGCCGAGATGGCGCGGGAGCTTGTCAAAAAGGGCTGGTATATAAGCTTTACCGGCGTAATCACCTTTCCGAACGCCCGTCGGGTGCGCGAGGCGGCAACGGCGGTGCCGCGCGGGCGCGTGATGATCGAGACGGACGCGCCCTATCTCGCGCCGCAGCCGTGGCGCGGGGCGCGCAGCGACTCGACCATGCTTACCGCCGTGACGGAAACGCTTGCGGGGATTTGGGGAGTCGGCGCGGACGAGGCGGCGGAAATTACTTTTCAAAACGGGGTCGGTTTTTTTGGCATTCCAACCGGTGTACAGGGTAGGTAAAAACCTTTATATCAATCTTACAAACCGCTGTTCAAACCGCTGTGCCTTCTGCGTGCGCGAGGGGCAAAGCGCGGTGGGCGAGGCGGAAAGCCTTTGGCTTGACCGCGAGCCGCAGGAGGAAGAGGTGCTTGCCGCGCTGCGCCGGATGGGCGCGGCAGACTGCGGCGAGATTGTTTTCTGCGGCTTTGGCGAGCCGACCGAGCGCCTTGACGCGCTTACCGGTGTCGCGAGACAGATAAAAAGCGAATGGCCGGGTATGCGCGTGCGCCTTAACACAAACGGACAGGGAAGTCTTATCGCGGGGCGCGACATAACCCCGGAGTTTAACGGGCTTATCGACTGCGCGTCCGTGTCCCTTAACGCCGCGAACGCGCGGGACTACGCGCGCGTCTGCCGCCCCGAACACGGCGAGGGCGCGTTTGACGCGGTGCTTGATTTTGCCGCTAAAGCGAAAGCCCATATCCCCGAGGTTGTTTTGAGTATTGTAGAGGGCGAAGCCGACGCGCCCGCCTGTGAAAACCTTGCCCGCCGCCTTGGACTGCCTCTGCGGGTAAGGGGGAAGATGTAGCGTCGGCGGTTTCGTTTGAATCAATTCAAACTTGACAGTTCAAGAAAGTCTATGATATTATCTTTCCACAATCTGTTATGAAGAGGAGCAGTTATGCATAAAATTACAATCAACAATTTTGGACCCTTAACTAAATGCGAAATAGAAATGAATGAGTTTTTAGTTTTCACGGGATCACAAGCCAGTGGTAAAAGCACGATTGTAAGATTAGTGTATTTTTTTCGTACGATTAAAAACGAGCTGATTGATTTAATTTCAAAAGATGAAATACAAGGAAAGAGTGTAAGTATCAAACATGAACTACAACATGTTTTGAAAGAAAAGCTCAAACTGTTATTTGGGCCATCTTTTATTATGCCTTCGACAATGAAAGTGGAATACTTCTTCTCGGATAAAGTGCAAACTACCATAACTCTTAGCAGCGATAAGTATTACAACGTGGAATTCAGTCATTCACTGGAAGATAAAATGTATGATATAGGTAAAATGATGACAACGCAAATATCCACAAGAGATTTCGAGCGCATTAGTCAGCGCGTTTTTGAAGTTTTTGATGATAATGCGGATGTTGTGTTCGTTCCTGCTGGCAGAAGTATGATTACTTTGCTTACAGATGTGCTTAACTATTTTATGTTGCAAGCGGACAAAGAGTTTTCTGAGAAAATTGACTATAGTACACGTGAATTCCTAAGACTTATTATTAAGGCACGGCCCTTCTTTGCGGAGGCAGCACCCTCGCCGAATAAAGAGGATGATGAAATGATGCGTGTATTTAACTTGCTTCATAGTGAGAGTGAAAAACTTTTGGGTGGAGTTTATAAATATGAGGATTATCAAGAGCGCCTTTATTATGGCAAATCTAAATATGTAAAAATCAACTTTGCTTCATCAGGACAACAGGAAGCCCTGTGGGTTCTGAATATTATGCAGTATTTGACTTATCACAATAGAAATGTTCTGTTTATAGTTGAAGAACCTGAAGCCCATCTATATCCTGACGCACAGGCGAAAATTGTTGAGCTTCTAAGCATATTTGCCAGAAATGGATTTGCGCACGCGAAAAACTCGGTTATGGTAACAACGCATAGCCCGTATATACTCGCGCAGTTTAATGTATTGCTTTTGTGTGGCAAGCTCTTAGACGAAGATGTAAAGAGCAGAATTCATAAGCGGAAATGGCTGTTACCTAAACAATTTGGTGCTTTTCACATAGATGAAAGGCAAGTGAAAGTTGCGTTGTCTGACACAGACGGATTGATTATTAACGAACTTATTGATGGTGTGTCCGGAGATATAAATGATAGCTTTGACTGGTTATTCGATAAGTACATTCATCAAAAGGAGACACAACTTGATGGAATATCTTAGAAATGCCAAATCTCGTTGTTCGCCACAAGAGGAACATATAATCTCGTCAGAAAACAAGATCGTACACAATGCATACAATTGCGATAAAAATCACGTTCGGCAGTATAAACTGGATGGGGATATTTTCCCTCCAAATACTCAGCCTATACGGTGTGATTTTCTGGTAATTAATGACGACAAAAACGCTGCTTACTTCATAGAATTATCAAGTTACAAAAAAATCAAGCATGCTATCGATCAATTGCAGCAGTCATATCGCATGTTGCAACCCGAACTGCATGGCGCAACTTGTTATTTTTGCTTAGTCCTTAATACCGCAACAACAAAGGCGACATTACGCGGAAAACGATTGAGAGACTGGAAAGCCGGTGGACATAAAAGGAAATTTGGCAGTTCTCCGATGAATGATTGTATATAGATTGACAGATGCAAAATTGAAATAACCAAGGGGGTTCTGCCATGAAAATGAAATACGTGTATCCTGCCGTGTTCACCAGAGAGGAACGCGGGTTCTTTGTAAAGTTTCCGGATATTCAGCCATGCTACACCGAAGGAGCAACGCTTGAGGAAGCGGTTATTATGGCAAAGGACGTGCTTGAAAGACGCATTGAAGAGGTGCTTGAACGCGGGGAGGCGCTGCCCGCCGCGTCCGATATTGATTCACTGGCCGGCGGCAGCGATAAAAAAGCAGCGATAAAAAAGCCTGACTCAGCGATAAAAAAGCCTGACAATTTTATTGCCATTCAGACTTATCTGTGATATAGTCTTTCCCGTTACGGACATACCGGGCTTTGCCCGAATACTACTACAGGGGGATATAGTATGAAGAAGGTGCAGTTCACGGAAACAGTCCTGCGCGACGCGGGGCAATCGCTTATTGCCACGCGCCTTCCGTATTCCAAATTCAAGGATATCCTTGAAACGATGGATAAGGCCGGTTATTACTCTCTCGAGTGCTGGGGGGGCGCGACCTTCGACACCTGTCTGCGCTATCTGGACGAAGATCCGTGGGTTCGTCTGCGTGACATTAAAAAGCGCGTTACCAAAACAAAGCTTCAGATGCTTCTGCGCGGACAGAACCTGCTTGGCTACAAGCACTACCCCGACGACGTTGTGCGCAAATTCGTCGAGCTTTCGATTAAGAACGGCATCGACGTTATCCGCATATTCGACGCGCTTAACGACCTTCGCAACCTGGAAGTGTCGGTCAAAGAGACGATTAAGCACGGCGGTATAGCCCAGGTGGCCATTTCCTATACCACAAGCCCCGTACATACCCTTGAAAACTATGTCGGGCTTATAAAGCGCATTGAGGAAATGGGCGCGTCAAGCCTTTGCATCAAGGACATGGCGGGCATTATGAACCCGCAGGAATGCTTTGACCTTGTAAAGGCCATCAAAGAGAACTCCAAGCTTACGCTGCATCTGCACACGCACTGTACGACGGGGCTTGCCTTTATGACTTATCTGAAGGGCATCGAGGCGGGCGCGGACGTTATCGACACCGCCATTTCCTGCATGTCCGGCGGCACAAGCCAGCCCGCGACAGAAACGCTTGCCTTCGCGCTTAAAGAAATGGGCTTTGACACCGGCATTGATTACCCGGTGCTTCAGAAAATCAACGACTATTTCCGCCCGATTCAGGAATCCTATGTCAAGGACGGCACGCTTGACCCCAAAGTCCTTATGACGGACACGGACGCCCTTAACTACCAAGTGCCGGGCGGGATGCTTTCAAACCTTATCTCACAGCTTAAGGCCGCCAACTCCATGGACAAATTCCCCGACGTGCTTGCCGAGGTTCCGCGTGTGCGCGAGGATATGGGCTATCCGCCGCTTGTCACCCCGACAAGCCAGATCGTCGGCGTCCAGGCCGCGACAAACGTCCTTGTCGGCGAGAGGTATAAGAACGTGTCCAAAGAGGTTACGGCCTATCTGCGCGGCGAGTACGGCACACCGCCGGGAACGGTAAGCGCCGCGCTTATAAAGAAAGTGCTTGGGGAAGAAAAGCCCTACACGGGGCGCTATGCCGAAACGCTTGCCCCGGGCTTCGCGGCGGGCAAGGCCGAGATCGGCGAAAAGGCCCGCAATGACGAAGACGTGCTTAGCTATATCGTGTTCCCGCAGGTCTTCGAGAAATTCGCGGAAAGGCGCGAGGTAATCGAGCGCAACCGCGTAAGCTATTCCATCGTCAAAGCATAAAGGGGGAAGGAACGATGCTGTTTCTCACCGGAACAAAGGGCGAGGTTGGTATCTCGGACGCGCTTCTGCTTAGTATTATCGGGTTTGCCGTGGTATTCTTCGCGCTTATCGCGCTTGTGGTGGTAATAAAGATAATCTCCGCGTCTACGGCCCGCAAGCAAGGCGCGCAGACCCCCGCAGGGGCGGAAGCCCCCGCCGCCGCTTCTCCGTCCGGCGGCACCGCCGCCGCGCAACCCGCGCGCGACACAAGCGGAATGATTCCCGCACAGGGAAGCCTTGGGGAAATTGACCTGCACACCGTTGACGACCAAACCGCCGCGCTTCTTATGGCGATCGTCGCCGACGACCTTAAAGTCCCGCTTAACACCCTGCGCTTTACCTCAATCCGCGAAATATAGGAGGATAAGTGAAAATGAAGTATAAAGTCACTCTTAATAAAAAGGTATACGAGGTAGAGGTCGAACAGGGCGAGGCCATACTCGTAAGCGTTGCCGACGCCGCCGTACCGGCTTCGGCTGCCGCCCCGGCACCCGCCGCCGCTGCCCCGTCGCCTGCCCCCGCCGCGGCACCCGCCGCGCCCGTCGGCGCGGGCGAGGTTGTACCGTCGCCGCTGCCCGGCAATATCCTTGGCATCAAGGTCGCCGCGGGCGAAAGCGTTAAAAAGGGTCAGGTGCTTGTGCTTATCGAGGCCATGAAAATGGAGAACGAGGTCTTGGCTCCCCGCGACGGCGTGGTGACGCAGGTAATAACCTCTAAGGGCTCGGTGGTGGAAACCGGCGCGCCGCTGCTTATGCTTCAATAAAGGGGAGTGGCCAAATGAATATCGGGGAAATCCTTCAGCGCCTTTGGACCGACTCCGGCTTTGTGCGCATCTTTGACCACTGGGAAAACGCGGTGATGGTCGTTATCGCCTGCGTGCTTCTGTACCTCGCGATTGTCAAGGGGTTCGAGCCGCTTCTTCTTATGGGTATCGCCTTCGGTATGCTTCTTGCAAACCTTCCGTTAAGCGGAATGATGCATATGGAGCTTTTTGCCGGGAAATCCATGGCGGAGATAAGTTTCAGCCAGGTTCTGCACGAGGGCGGACTGCTTGACGTGCTTTATCTGGGCGTGAAGCTTAATATCTACCCCTGCCTTATCTTTATGGGTATCGGCGCGATGACCGACTTCGGCCCGATGCTGGCGCGCCCGTCGTCAATGGTTCTCGGCGCGGCGGCGCAGCTTGGCGTTTACTGCGCGTTTATCCTTGCCATCCTTGTCGGGTTTCTTGGCCCGGAGGCGGCCTCTATCGGCATTATCGGCGGCGCGGACGGCCCGACGGCCATATTCCTTACCTCAAAGCTTGCCCCGCACCTGCTTGGGCCGATTGCCATCGCGGCGTATTCGTACATGGCGCTTATCCCACTTATCCAGCCGCCAATTATGAAGGCGATGACCACGAATAAAGAGCGCATGACCGTTATGACCCAGGCAAAGCCCGTGTCGAAGTCAACCAAGATTATATTCCCCATCGCGGTGACGATTTTCTGCGTACTTCTTCTTCCGGACGTTGCCCCGCTTATCGGGTGCTTTATGCTTGGCAATCTGTTCCGCGAGTCCGGCGTTGTCGAGCGTTTAAGCGACACGGCGCAGAACGCGCTTCTTAACATCGTTACGATCTTCCTAAGCACCACGGTGGGCGCGACCTCGGTGGGCTATATTGCCGGTGAGGACGGCAAGAACGTCGGCTTCTTGTCGGTAAGCACCCTTCTTATTATCGGGCTTGGCCTGCTTGCGTTCTCGTTTTCAACGGCGGGCGGCGTACTGTTCGGAAAGATTATGTACGCCGTTACCGGCGGCAAGGTAAACCCCCTTATCGGCTCGGCCGGGGTGTCCGCCGTCCCGATGGCGGCGCGCGTGTCGCAGAACGTCGGCTCGAAGTATAACCCAAGCAACTATCTTCTGATGCACGCCATGGGTCCGAACGTGGCCGGCGTTATCGGCTCGGCTGTCGCGGCGGGCTTCCTTTTAAGCGTCGGAAAGGCGCTTGGCTGGATTTAGATCAGTTAACGGTTAACAACGAACAGTTAACAGTGAACGGCCATGCCTTTGGCGGCCGTTCACTGTTATATTCATTGTCAAATGTCAATTATCAATTGTCAATTGACTGGCTTCTTCTTTTGTGTACAGAAGGTTAAGCGTTTCCAGAAGGGCGTTGGCGGTCATGTGCTCGGGGAGGGCAAGCTTTTTAAGAAGCTTGGCGCGTCTTTGGGCGCTGTCGGGGCTTCCGCTTAGTCCCAAGGCGAACATGTCCGCCTTGGTTATGCCGCCGCGCGGCGTTTCTTCGCAATGTTCGCCCGCGACCGTCGCGCCCGCGTCCAAAAGGGCTTTTATAAGCGCTTCCGGGGACATTCCCTCTACGCCAAGTTTCCCCTCGGCGCTTCCGGCGCGTTTGCGGCGCTCTTTCCCGGGGATGTCCGGGATAAAGGCGTGCTTTACGCGCCCCGGCGGCAGAATGCCTTTAAGGTGGTTGCGTATTAAGAAACCGGCGCTGTCGCTGTCGGTTAAAACTATAATGCCGCGCTTATCGGCAAGCCGCCTTAGAAGCGCGCGCAGTTCTTCGTCGCGGAACACGCCGAAGCCGCGCGTTTCAAGGACGACCGCGTCAACCGCCTGTTTAAGGGCGTTTTTGTCATAGCGCCCCTCGACCAAAATAACCTCGTTTATCCGTATCATGCGCTATTCTTCATAGGCGAAAAGCCGGCCAAGCAAAAGTTCAAGCGCGCGCTCGCGGCCCGCGCCGCCTTTAAGGGTGATGTCCGCGTCGAAGCAAAAGCCAAGCGCGCGCCTGAACCACGGAAGTCTGCGCGTACGCGCCGCTTCAAGGGTTATCTTGGCCTGATAGCTGCTGTTCATGCCGCACATCGTTTGAAGCGCCTGGCCGCCTTTTTTGTTTTCAAGCAAAAGACGCGCCGCGTAAAGATTAAGCATCTGCCTTGTGACAACGCTTAAAATCTTCACCGGCGGCTCGGCCCCCGACACGGTCAAATCGCGCAGTATCTGCGCGGCCTTTTTCTGTCTGCCCGCCGCGATGGCGTTGGTAAGGGCGAAGACGCCCGCCTCGGCGGTGGGTATGACGAATTTGTCTATATCGTCCTTCGTGACGGACGCGCCCCCGACGCCGCAGGCAAGCTTGCCTATCTCGTTTCTAAGGTTGTGCATATCCGCGCCGCAAAGGAAAATAAGCTTACTAAGCTCCTCGCGTCCTATTTCCTTGCCCTCGGCGGCAAAATGGCGGTGCGCCCAGCGGATAAGCTGATCCTCTTTTTGAAGCGCGAACTCCACGATAAGGCCGTACTTTTTAACCGCTTGGGTAAGCTTGCTGCGCCCGTCGGCCTTATACGCAAGCGTATCGTAATGGAACACAAGGCACACGCTTTCCGGAAGGTCTTCTATAAGCCCCGCCATATGCCCGGACGTTTCCGCGTTAAGCGCAAACAGCGCATAGTCCGAGACAATGACGACCCGCCGCCCGCCCGACATAGGCACACACTCGACCGCGTCGCGCAGCGCGGGGAAATCAAGGCCGGAACCGTTAAGGGTTTCCAAGTCGAACCCCTCCAGTTCCGGGCTTACAAGCTTTTGGCGTATTTGGCGCAGGTAATGCTCGCGCAGAAAACTCTCCGGGCCGTGGAACACATAAAGCCTTCCGATCCGGTTTTCTTTAATTTGGCCTTTAAGGATATCAAGGGCGTCTTCCACCGCGTTCACCTCAATAAAGCAATCATAGCACAGCCCGGACATTATGTCCACAGCGGCTCTTCGCGGGCATGGCGGCCGCTCTTCGCGGGCGCGGCGGAATCCGCCGGACAGGGTTCTTTACGGGGTGATTTATGCTTTCGTTACTGCTTGCTTTTATATACGCGGCGTTTATAAGCCTTGGACTGCCCGACTCGCTTCTGGGGGCGGCTTGGCCGGTCATGCGTCTTGAGACGGATTCGCCCGTTTCATTCGCGGGAATCGTGACTATGATCATTTCCTGCGGGACGATTTTTTCAAGCCTTATGTCGGAAAGACTTACAAAAAAGTTCGGCGCGGGGCTTGTCACGGCGGCAAGCGTTCTTGCGACCGCCGGGGCGCTGTTCGGCTTTTCTGTATCGGGGAGCTTCTGGATGCTTTGCGTTTGGGCGGTGCCTTACGGACTTGGGGCGGGCGCGATTGACGCGGCGCTTAACAACTTCGTCGCGCTTCACTATTCCTCGCGCCATATGAGCTGGCTTCACTGCTGTTGGGGCGTCGGCGCGGCGGTAAGCCCGTACATCATGGGCTTTGCCATTGCGTCCGGCGCGGGCTGGTCCGGCGGCTATGCGGCTGTGGCGGCCATCCAGGCCGTTCTGGCCGCCGCGATGTTTGCAAGCCTTCCGCTGTGGAAAAGAAAAGAGGGCGGCACCGACGGGACGCGGGCGCGGACTAAGGCGCTTAGCCTTTCGCGGATTCTGCGCATAAAAGGCGTTGGGTATGTTCTCGCCGCCTTCTTCGCATACTGCGCGCTGGAGGCGACTGCGGGGCTTTGGGCAAGCAGCTACCTTGTGCTGGACAGGGGTATGGACGCGGACGCGGCGGCAAGGTTTGCCTCGATGTTCTATCTTGGCATTACGGCGGGGCGTTTTGTCTGCGGTTTCGCCGCCGACAGAGCCGGGGACTCGGCAATGATGCGCATTGGATGCGTCGTTACGCTTGCGGGGCTTGCGATGGTTTGGCTGCCTTTGGGGACGGACGCCGTGTGCCTGTGCGGCCTTGTCGTGACGGGGCTTGGCTGCGCGCCCGTATATCCGTCAATAATACACTCCACCCCGGCCAATTTCGGGGAAGGAAACTCCCAGGCGGTCATAGGCGTGCAGATGGCAAGCGCCTATATCGGCGCGACCTTTATGCCCCCGCTGTTCGGCCTTTTGGCAAACCATATCGGCATATGGCTTTATCCCTTGGTTCTGCTTATCCTCGCCGGCGTGATGACCGCCATGACGGAGAAGACGCGGCGTCTGGCGGGGCGCGGCAATTAATTTCTTTTGAAAATCGGGAACAAATGCTGTATAATAGAATGGGCGTGATTGAGGGAGGTGGGCGTGATGCCAAATTATGTGCAAGTGTCAAACAATATATGGAATTGGATAAGTTCGGCTGTTCATTTGAACAGCAACAATCAAGCTTATCTTGATTTGTGGAGAAGCGGTGAGAAGCAGCCCACGTTCAATCAGCTTGAAGACTTCAGTCAAAAGACACGCATTCCGTTCGGTTACTTTTTCTTAAGTACGCCACCGACCGAGAAGTTTAAGATACTGGAATTTCGCACCGTTGACAGCATTAGCCTGCAAAACCCAAGTCGCGATCTTATGGACACGGTGAGGCAAATGGAGAATGTGCAGGAGTGGATGCGCGAATATGTCATTGGCTCCAACGGCGAAAAGGTATCCTTTGTCGGCTCTTTGCCGTCGAATAGAGATGCCCTTAGTGTTGCTGTGGCCATACGAAAGATTTTATCGCTTCCAGTGAATTGGTACGAGAACGTTAAGAATGTTGAAGACGCTTTCAAGCATGTTCGTAAAGCCATAAGCAATACCGGCGTTCTCGTTATGATGAACGGTATTGTTGGCTCGAACACTCATAGGGCATTGAACGTTGATGAATTTCGGGCGTTCACACTCGTTGACGAATACGCTCCTTTAATTTTCATAAACGCCGCCGATTCACGGGGTGGAATGCTATTTTCGTTGTTTCACGAGTTTGCGCATATCGGCATTGGCACGAGTAGTTTATTCAATGCGAGTGCAGGAGACTCCCACTTTATAAATCCACATGAAACTTTATGCAATGCCGTAACCGCTGAACTCCTCGTGCCAATAGCGGTATTTAGGGGAAAATGGGAGAAAGCAGACGGTGAAGCGATTGAGAAAATCAACTCTGTTTCCATGTCCTTCAAATGCAGTAAAACCGTCATCGCTCGCAGAGCGCTTGACAGTGGTTTTATATCGCTAAATGAATATAACCAGTTCATCTCTCTTGTAAGAATCGCGGTTAAAAATCAGCAGGCGTCTAGTGGCGGTGATTATTACAAAACGCAAGCAAGCCGAATTGACCATAAGTTTTTGTTTGCGCTGCACGCAAGCCTGCATGAAGGAAGGACTTTGCACACCGAGGCATTCCGCTTAACTAACACGAACAGCTCGACGTTTGACGGGCTAATCAACGAGGCAAGAGGCGAGCGGAGATGAGCAGAGAAGTTTTCTTGGTGGACGCGAATACGTTTATTACGCCATATAAGACTTACTATCCATTTGACATGGCCCCATCGTTTTGGGGGTTCTTGCAAATGCACATAAAAAAGGGCAATATTGCCGTGATGAGCAAGGTGTATGATGAAGTTATTAAAGGGACTGACGATTTATGTAAATGGTTTAAAGACATAGAGTTTACACGCGTTGACCACCGAACACCTGATGTTCTTAGAGTATACGCGCAGGTGATGTCGTATATTCAAAACAGTGAATCTCCAACCGGAGTAAGACTGTATAGCGATAAAGCACTGAATGAGTGGGCTGACAACAGTCGTGCTGACGCTTGGCTTGTTGCCGTGGCAAAAGCCAAGGGATATACACTGATAACCTTTGAGCGTCCGAACAGTTCGCTTGGAACATCAACGTCGGCGCATCCGAAAATCCCGGATGTAGCATCTGCGTTTGACGTAAGATATGGGAGTTTGTATGATATGATGAGAGGCTTAGGCTTCGCATTTAAGTAAGCGTAACTCCTCTTAATGATAAAGACGGAAAAATGGCGACATACGGGGAAACCGGCAAGGCTTCTGTCGGGGTTCTCCCCGGTTGTGTAATTTACCTTAGAAAAGTATTTGGGGGATAGCCCGTGCCGCTGCTTTCTGTAAAAGACTTATCCGTCGCCATAACGCGCGGGGCGGACAGCTTCCCCGCGGTGGACGCGGTAAGCTTTGATATCGAACCCGGCGAGACCGTTTGCATCGCCGGGGAGTCCGGCTGCGGCAAAAGCCTTACGGCGCTTGGCATAATGGGGCTTCTGCCGGAGGCGGCGCGTGTTACGGGCGGACAGGCGATACTTGGGGGCGAAGACCTGCTTTCGCTTCCGCAGGCGGAGATGCGCCGTGTCCGGGGCGAGCGGGCGGCGATGATCTTTCAGGAACCCATGACCTCGCTTAACCCGCTTATGAAAATCGGGCGGCAGGTGACCGAGCCGCTTTTCCTGCACGGAAGGCGTGACGCGCGGGAAAACCGCCGCGCCGGGCTTCAGGCAATGGCGGCGGCCGGACTGCCCGAACCGGAAAAGCTTTGGTCGATGTACCCGCACCAGCTTTCCGGCGGAATGCGTCAGCGCGTGATGATCGCCATGGCCTTTATAACGCGCCCGAAACTGCTTATCGCGGACGAGCCTACAACCGCCCTTGACGCCGTGTCCGAGGGGCAGGTACTGCGGCTTTTGGGGGAGTTAAGCGGCGATACGGGCATGTCGGTGCTTTACATCTCGCATGACCTTGGGCTTATACGCCGCCTTCGCGGGCGCGTTCTTATTATGTACGCCGGACGCTTTGTAGAGGAAGGCCCGGCGGAAAGCGTGCTTACTCACCCCGCGCATGAATATACCAAGGGGCTTTTGGGCGCGGTTCCGACCAAAGACGGCAAGGGGAAACCCCTTGCCAATATCCCCGGGAAAGTCCCCGCCGTGACCGACGCGAAGGCGGCGTGTCCGTTTATGCCGCGCTGTCCGTCAAGGGGGAAGATATGCGCCGAAATGCCGCCGCCGCGCGTGGCCGCCGGGAAGCGCGGCGTATGGTGTCATTTCCCGGACGCGGAGGGGGTGCGCGGCTTATGAACGGCGGCAGCGTACTTGAAGTTAAAAACGTGTCAAACACCTATATATCGCGTTCCTTCGGACTGTTCGGAAGGGCGAAGGGGCTTGAAGTGCTGAAAAACGTAAGCCTTAACGTGGCAAACGGCGAGATATTCGGGCTTGTGGGAGAGTCCGGCTGCGGGAAGACCACCCTTGGCCGCGCGATTTTGGGGCTTATAGACTACAGCGGCGAAATCACGGTAAACGGGGTAAAGCAGACCGGGAAAAACAGGCGCGAAATGGCGCGGCTTGTCCAAAGCGTATTTCAGGACCCCGCCGGCGCGCTTAACCCCGTGAAGCGCGTTGGCTGGCTTTTGGAAGAGCCGCTTCGCGCGTCCGGTATGCGCGACGCGCGCGAGAGGGCGCGGCTTGCGGACGAAAGCCTTGAGCTTGTCGGCCTTGACGCGTCCTATCGCGGCAGAAGGCCAAGCGAACTTTCCGGCGGGCAGAAACAGCGCGTGTGCATCGCCTGCGCGCTTATGCTGAAGCCCAAGCTGCTTATCGCGGACGAGGCTGTTTCCGCACTTGACGTGTCTGTCGGCGCGCAGATACTTAACCTTCTGCGCGACCTGCACACGCGAATGGGCCTAAGCACCGTTTTCATCTCGCATAACCCGGGCGTTATTTACTACCTGTGCGACCGCATCGCGGTGATGCGCGGGGGCGGGATAATCGAGCAGGGTACGGCGCGGGAGATATGTGAAAACCCCAAGACCGAATATACGCGATTGCTGTTCGGCGGGGTTGTTTAGCCGAAAATGCGCTGCACCGCCCACGATATAAGGCCGTAAAGCGTACTCGCGGCGGTTCCGAACACAAGCACCGGGCCGCAGATGCTGAACATTTTCACCGCCGTTCCGGTTATAAGCCCCTCGCTTCTGAACTCTATCGCCGCCGAGGCCATAGAGTTTGCAAACCCCGTAATCGGCACAAGCATCCCCGCCCCGCCCGCTTTGGCAAACTTCTCGTAAAGGTGAAGCGCCGTCAGCGCGGCCGCTATGAACATAAGCGACACCGAGGTTAAAAGCCCGGCGTCCTTTTCCCCAAGCCCAAGCGAAAGGTAAAGCTGCCTGAACGCCTCGCCAAGCGCGCATATGCTCCCGCCGACTAAAAACGCCCTTAGCATGTCCATCCCAAGGGCGCTGTTCGGCGACACCTTCTTCACATGCTCGGCATACTGCGCGTTTGTCATTTTCACCGATAATCCCCCCCTTTTGCCTTAGTATGGCGGCAGGCGGGGGGATTTTATGCAGTTATTTTCCCTTCATAATTTACAAGTTATTTTCCCTTCATAATTTCAAGCGGCTTGAACGGGCGCGGCGGCTGTGCTATAATAACCCCGCAGCGGGTATTATCTTCCGAAGATATACCATTCCGCGCTTGCGGATCGGCGGCTCTGCCGCGGCATTTTTAAAGCAGTATGCGGAGGTATCCCCGATGACCCTTGGCCTTGCGCCGGAAAGCCGCGTGCTGTGCGCCGTGTCCGGCGGCGCGGATTCGTCCGCGCTTTTGCATATGTGCGTTCTTCTTTGGAGAAGCGGCGGGCTTGCGGCGCTTGGCGCGGCGCATTTCCACCACGGACTGCGGCCCGCCGCCGACGGGGACGAGACGTTTGTCCGCGCGCTTTGCGGCGGATACGGCATCCCCTGCGCCGTGGGGCGCGGCGACGCCAAAGCGGCGGCGCGGGAACGCGGTATGGGCATAGAGGAGGCGGGGCGCGCCCTGCGCTATGACTTTCTGCTTGGCGCGGCGCGCGAATCCGGCTATGACACCCTGCTTACGGCGCATAACGCGAACGACAATCTGGAAACGATGCTGCTTAACCTTACGCGCGGAACCGGGCCGGAGGGACTGCGCGGCATACCGCAGCGAAGGGAGACGGGCGGCGTCACCGTGCTTCGCCCGCTGCTTTCGGTAACGCGCGAAGAGATTCTAAAGTACGCGCTTGCGCATAAGCTTTCATACCGCGAGGACGAAAGCAACTCCGACCCCGCGTTCCGGCGCAATCTGCTGCGGCGCGAAGTGCTTCCCGTGCTGCGCGGGATAAACCCGAACGCCGAGGCCGCCGCCGGACGCGCGGCAAGCCTTCTCGCCGGGGACGAAGAGTTTTTAAGCGGCCTTGCCGGGCAGGAACTTGCCTCTCGCCGCGAAGGCGACGGTTCTTTTCCGGTATCGCGCCTTTTGGAACTGCACCCCTCGCTTTCTTCGCGCGTGCTTAGGGAGATGTGCCGCGCGGCGGGTCTTGCCGCCCCGAACAGCGCGCATATAAACGCGCTGCTAGCGCTTTGCGCAAGCAAGTCGCCCCACGCCGCGGCCGACTTGCCGGGCAATTTGCGCGCGCGGCGGGTGTACGGCGCGCTTATTGTCGGCAAAGCGCAGCCAAGCGGACTTCCAAGCGGCATCAGCGTAAACGTAGGCGAGGCGCAGCCCGGCGTTGTTAACAATTCGTTCAATACATTTTATGTCTGCGGTGATACAATAAGGGGCGCTGTCCGCGTACGAAGCAGGCAAAGCGGCGACAAAGCCGCCTTTCCGGGGCGCGGCGGGACAAAAACGCTTAAAAAACTGTTTATCGACGAGAAAATCCCGCTTGAAAGGCGTGGCGCAATCCCGGTGGTCGCAGACGACGCGGGGGTCATCGCGGTTTCCGGCTTCGGCGTTGACCGCGCGCGCGCCCCGCGGGAGGGGAAGCGGACGGTTTGTATTCAATTGACAATGAACAATTGACAACGAACAGTTAACAGTTAACAACGAACAGTTTTTTAAGGGGGAGATTCGGTGGGGGTTTGTTTGCACGAGGATTTGGAGAGGGTGCTTATCTCCGAGGAGGAACTTGCGCAGAGGGTTAGTGAGCTTGGGGCGGAAATAAGCCGGGATTACGCGGGTAAAGAGCTTGTGATAGTGGGTGTTTTGAAGGGGTCGTTTGTCTTTATGGCCGACCTTATGCGCCGGATTACGGTTCCCTGTACGGCGGACTTTCTCGCGGTGTCCTCCTACGCTATGGGGGCGCAGACTACGGGCGACGTCAAGGTGATAAAAGACCTTGATATGCCGGTTGAAAACCGCCATGTGCTTATTATCGAGGATATCCTTGACAGCGGGGTTACTTTAAGTTATATTATGAACTTGATGGCGGGCAAGAAAATCGCTTCTGTCCGGCTGTGCGCGCTTCTTGACAAGCCCGAACGCAGAAGAATGCCCGTAACGCCCAATTACCGGGGCTTTTCCATTCCGGACGAGTTCGTCGTCGGATACGGCCTTGACTATGCCGAGCGCTTCAGGTATCTTCCCTATGTGGCCGTAATCTCCAAAAAAGCCATTAGATAGTCAGGTTGCGGGCAACATGGCGCATGGATGCACGACTATGACGTCAGTCTGAGATAATTTTCTTTTGCGTGATTTTCTTTTTAACAAAGAAAACCACGGGAGGGTGTTATGAAAAAAGCCGACCCGAAGGACATTCTGTTTTATCTGGTGATCATCATCATTCTCGTGGTGGTGGTCAGCGTTCTTTACGATGCGAACAAACCCGAACCGATGAAGTATTCCGAGGTTTTGCGGGACTTCCGTCAGGAACAGGTCGAAAGCTTTGTGATCGAGGCAAATGGCCAGATGACGATGTATATGAAGGATAAGACGAGAAAGTCCTATAAGCTTCTAAGCATTGAGTTTTTCCGTCAGGATCTGGGCGCGGAGATCGAGGCGCAGACGGCGCAGGGCAAGCTTACGGAATATGACTATAAGCCCGGGTGGGAACCGCCGTGGTGGGTCATGTTCATCCCGTACGTGCTTATAATCGTGGTGTTTATCGCGCTTTGGTTCTTTATGATGAACCGCACCGGCGGCGGCGAAAGCCGCGCCATGACCTTTAAGCGCGCCAATCCCCGCCTTGTAAGCGACGAGAAGAAGAAATACACCTTTAACGACGTCCAAGGCGCGGAAGAGGAAAAGGAAGAGCTTCACGAGATCGTCGAATTTCTGAAGTCGCCCAAGCGCTTTGTTGAGATTGGGGCGAGGATACCGAAGGGCGTTTTGCTTGTCGGCCCGCCGGGTACCGGCAAGACGCTTCTGGCGAAAGCCGTCGCGGGCGAGGCCGGCGTGCAGTTCCTTTCAATCTCCGGCTCGGACTTTGTAGAGCTTTATGTCGGCGTGGGTGCGTCGCGCGTGCGCGACTTGTTCGGAGAGGCAAAGAAGGTATCGCCGTCGATAATCTTTATCGACGAAATCGACGCCGTGGGTCGTCACCGCGGCGCGGGCATGGGCGGCGGACACGATGAGCGCGAGCAGACGCTTAACCAGCTTCTTGTCGAAATGGACGGGTTTTCCGCGAACGAGGGCGTTATTATACTCGCCGCGACAAACCGCGTTGACATCCTTGACCCCGCGCTTCTGCGCCCGGGCCGCTTTGACCGCCAGGTTTATGTCGGCATCCCGGACATCCGGGGACGCGAGGCTATTCTTAAGCTTCACGCAAAGAATAAGCCGCTTGACGAGGGCGTTGACCTTAACATAGTCGCGAAGACTACGCCCGGCTTTACCGGCGCGGATCTGGAAAACCTTCTTAACGAGGCGGCGCTTCTGGCCGCCCGGCGCTCTAAGCGCGCGATTGGCATGAGCGAGCTTGAAGAGGCCATGATAAAGGTTATCGCCGGACCGGAGAAGAGAAGCCGTGTCGTCACGGAAAAGTCCCGGAAGCTTACCGCCTATCACGAGGCGGGACACGCCGTGGCAATCCGCAGTCTTGAACATTCCGACCCCGTTCACCAGATTTCGATAATCCCGCGCGGCATGGCCGGCGGCATGACGATAACCCTTCCCGAAGAGGATAAGGACTTTGTAAGCAAGAACGAGATGCTTGACCGCATGGTCGGCCTTCTGGGGGGGCGTGTGGCGGAGAAGCTTGTGCTTGGCGACATATCCACCGGCGCGTCAAGCGATATAAGAAAGGTTACAAGCATCGCCCGCAGCATGGTCACAAAATACGGCATGAGCGATATCCTCGGGCCGATTAACTACGGCACCGACAACGAAGAGGTTTTCCTCGGACGCGATTACGGCCACACCCGCGCGTTCTCGGAAGAAAGCACCGCGCAGATCGACCGCGAGATAAAAAGCCTTGTGGACAACGCCTATGAACGCTGCGAGTCGATTCTGTCCGCGCATATGGATAAGCTTCGCGCGGTGGCCGACTATCTCCTTGAACACGAAACGATGGACTCGGTTGAGTTCGAGCGTTACTTCAAAACCGGGCGTATGCCCGACGAGGGTACGGACGGCTATGAGGTCGAAGTCCCGACATAGAACGCAATACTGTGAAACCAAGAAAAAACCCGCCTGCGGCCAATGCCGGGGCGGGTTTAATTTTTTGCAAGGTTTTTAGGAAAACCCGCACGGCCCGTGAAAATCGTAACCCTTAGTGCTTGCTTGTAAGCTCCATAAACTTTTTGTGCGCGCCCATAATAACCTCAAGCTCTTCGGGCGTAATGCCGTATTCACGAAGGGTTCTGGCCATTTCCAGATATGCGCGGTCTTTTTCGCTGGCTTCGCCGTGGCGGGAATCGCTTATACCAAGCAGATAGTCCGAGGTGACACCGAAGATGCCGACCATTTTTGAAACCATTCGTCTGTCGGGGCTTGTCCGCGACCTTTCCCAACCGGCAATCGTCTGTTGGGACACGCCGAGCATTCCGGCAAGAACGCGCTGGCTGTAGCCGCGGCTTTCGCGAAGATTTTTGACTCTTTCGGGAAGCAGTTTTAGTTGTTCGGGAAGCATTGATATAATCCCCCTTGTAAAATAATTAAGTATGGGAAACACTGGGTTGACAAAACCAAACGTTTGTGCTATAATCTCAACGATGGCTTGTCTGGGTACGGGCCACATACCATTCATAATTATTACATTTTCTTTGACAATTGTCAACAGAAAAAGAATAACATGGACAAATATTTTTATAACAAATTACCGCGCATGTCATAACAGCGCGTACAAGCGCAGTATACAGACTGCTTGACAATAATAGAAGAAGGAGAGCCATGAACAATTATTTGTGCGGCTGCCCGCAATGTGCGGGCGGTGAACCCTTTGAGGATACGCGTCTGAATGAACCGGAATACTGTGTGCAGTGCGGCGGGCCGCTGTGGCCGGATGACGAGGTTGTTTCCTGCCCGGACGGTCTTTTGCACGGGGCTTGCGTGGCGGAATATATTTTCACCGACGCCACTCGCGAGGAACTTTTGGAATTTGCCGAGACTGTCACGCCGGAATTTATACGGTTTATGAGCGACACGCGGAATCTGCGAGCGGGGGGCGGCGCGGCATGAACAAAAATGACCCGTCCGTCTGGGCCGTCAGGCGCGCGCTTAACATGCCGCGGGGGGCGGCGCGCTCTCTTAACGAAAAGAAGACCCGCATTACCCGCTTGGAGGCGCTTGCGAAAAGTCTTTGCGCGCTTCCCGGCTCCGCGCGGCTTGACGCGGCGCGCGCCGAGCTGGAGAGACTGCGCGAGGCGCTTGTCGCGGACGTGCTTGACTACGGCGTACTTATCCGAAGTGTGCAGGAACTTATTGAAAGAACGCTTCCCGACCCCCGTCACCGCGCCGTTATGGAGGCGCATTACCTTGGGTTTTCCACGTGGGAGGCCGTTGCCGAGCAGTGTTCGTTTTCGGTGCGCCATGTCCATCGGCTTCATGCCCAGGCGCTTTGCCTGATGGCGGCCGGGTACGGGAGGGACGCGGCATGAGACGGAAACCGGAAAATTCGGAAAAGCCGGTCGGGGAAGCGGTGCTTGACCAGCTTCGCCGCATCGCCTTTGCCGACGTCACCGACTATCTTGAATACCGCACGGTCAAAGACGGAGAAGAACCGCCAAGGCAGGAGTACATCCTTAAAGACTCGCGCAAAGTGGACGGCGGCCCCATTTCGGAGATCACGGTATCGAAGGACGGCAGCCTTAAATTCAAACTTTACGACAAGATGAAGGCGCTTGAACTGCTTGGGCGCGGCGCGGGGGTCTTTACCCCGGAAGACCCCGAACCGCCAAAAGAGGACGAACCCATTTCCCCGTCCGAAGCGCTTGAAATTATCCGCAAAGCCGCGGCGGAGTTGACAATTAACAATTAACAATTAACAATTGACAATTGACAATTAGGACTAGTTTCAAGATTGAACTCGGAATCAAACATTTCTCAAAGCCCCGAATACTAATAATTGTCAATTGTTCATTGTCAATTATCAAAAGGAGGTTTTTATGCAAAGCAAGATCGGGCGTGTGGCGGGGTGGTACAGGCGGCTGCGCGAAACCACAAACCCTTCATTTATGCCGCTTTTCTTTGACGAGTCGCGCTATCTTGTGCTTATGGGCGGCGGCGGCTCGGGCAAAAGCGTTTTCGCGGGGCGCAAGATTCTTGAACGGGCCGCGCTTGAGAAGGGGCATCGGCTTCTTGTGTGCCGCAAGGTCGCGCGCACCCTGCGCGAAAGCTGTTTCAAACAGCTTTGCGAGCAGGCGTCCCTTCACTACCCCGGAAAGGTTTCTCAGATAAGAAGCGGCGATATGAGAATATCGTTTAAGAACGGTTCGGAAATACTGTTTGCCGGGCTTGACGACGCGGAGAAGCTTAAAAGCGTCTATAATATTACCGGGATATGGATAGAAGAGGCAAGCGAACTCTGCGAAGGCGACTTTGACCAGCTTGACCTGCGCCTTCGCGGCAAGACCGTTTACTATAAGCAGATTATCCTAAGCTTTAACCCCGTTTCTGTCACCCACTGGCTTAAAAAGCGGTTCTTTGACATTAAGCGCCCAAATACAAGGCTTCACCACAGCACCTATAGGGACAACCGTTTCCTTGACGCGGAGTATAAGCGCGTTCTGGAGGGTTTTAAGGAAACGGACGAATATTACTATGACGTATACTGCCTTGGCCAGTGGGGCTGCGCGGGGAAAAGCGTGTTTAACGCAAAAAGCGTACGCGCGCGGCTTGCCCTTGGCATTCGCCCCCTTAGAACCGGGATGTTCGCCTTGCGCGGCGAAAGGGCGCGAGGCGCGGAGTTTACGGACGACGCGGACGGCTTTATAAAGATATACGTCCCGCCGCAGCCGGGAAGGCCGTATGTCATCGGCGGCGACACGGCGGGCGGCGGCTCGGACTGCTTTGTGGGTCAGGTGATTGACAATGTCACGGGAAGTCAGGTCGCCGTCCTGCGACACCGCTTTGACGAGGATGTTTTCGCCGGACAGCTTGACGCGCTGGGGCGGTTTTACAATAACGCCCTTATCGGTGTGGAGACGAATTTTTCGACGTACCCCATACGGGAACTCGAGCGCCTTGGCTATCCAAGGCTTTACGTGCGCGAAGAGGAGGACAGCATCACCCGCCGCGCGAAAAACAGCTATGGCGTGCGCACAACCTCGCTTACGCGCCCCGTTATGCTGTCGGGGCTTATCGCCGCCCTGCGGGAGGATATGGCGCTTGTTCAGGATGAGACAACGCTTCTTGAAATGCTTACCTTTGTGCGAAACGAGAACCTGCGCCCGGAAGCCGAGCGCGGCGCGCACGACGACTGCGTAATGGCGCTTGCCATAGCGCATTACATACGCCCGCAGATGCGCATGAGCGTCGAGCCGCCCCCCGAGGCGCGCAGGCTTTGGACCGAGGACATGTGGGAGGACTACCGCCGCGCCAGCGCGGAGGGGAAGGCGTACCTAAGCGCCAAATGGGGGCATGCAGGCGCTTGAGCGCCCCTGCGAATAAAATCAAAGGAGAGACAAAATGAACGCAAAATTAGAGCTTTGGCGCGAGAGGTACGCGAAGGCCGAGGCGGCCTTCGCGGGCGAACTTGCGCTTATGGACGAGCGCGAGAGGTTGTATGCCGGGGAAAGCGCCATCACGGCGGCGGACGGGCGCGGACGCGCGAAATCCGCCACCCATGTGCGCAATATAATCGCCGAGCTTATCGACGCGCAAATTGACAGCGCCGTTCCGCAGCCCAAAGTCACGGCGCGCAGGAAGCAGGACGAGGGTCTTGCCGCGCTTATCGAGGACATGCTTCGCAACGAGCTTGACCGCATGGACTTTGAAACCATGAACGATATGCAGGAGCGCACGGCGCTTATCCAGGGCGCGGGGCTGTTCCTTTGCGAGTGGGACAGCAAACCCGCGGGAAGCGGCGGGAAGGAGTCCGCGGGTAAGCTTTCCGTAAGGCTTCTGCACCCAAGCAGGATTCTTCCCCAGCCCGGCGTTACCGAGGGCGTGGAGAGCATGGACTATTTTATCTTCACCCTGCCCCAGACCCGCCAGTCAATCTACCGCAGATACGGCAAAAAAGTTGACGGAGCGGACGGGAATAACGGGTGGGATGACGCCGCAGACGCGGAAAGCGAGCTTGTGACCCAGTGCTTTGCCTATTACCGCGGCGAAGGCGGCGGCGTCGGCCTTTTCTCTTGGGCGGGCGACACGGTGCTTTGCGACATGGAGGACTATCAGGCGCGGCAGAGCTATACCTGTGAAAGTTGCGGCGCGCCGGGGTACGGCGTGTGCGAAAACTGCGGAGGGGAGAAATTTTCGTCCCGCGAGGACGAATACGAAATGCTTCGGCGCGACATTGTGCGCAGTGACGCAAGCGTCATTCCGGCCGTTGAAAACGGCATTCCGACGCTTATACCGTACTATAAGCCCGGACGCTATCCGATAATTATCCGCAAGAACGTCTCCTCTTACGGGAAGCTTTTGGGCGATTCGGACGCGGACAAGATACGCGACCAGCAGAACACCGTGAAAAAGCTTTCCACCAAAATCGGAGAAAAGCTTCTGAAGGGCGGCAGTTACGTCACCCTGCCCGCCGGGGTAAGCGTTGACAAGACCGACGGCGAGCTGAAGATAATTTACCTTGATAACCCCGCCCAGAAGCAGATGATAGACGTTGTGAACGTCCAACCCAATATCTCCGGCGACCTTACCTATCAAAACCATGTCTATGAAGAGGCGCGGCAGGCAATCGGCATCACCGACTCGTTCCTTGGCCGCCGCGACCCCACCGCCACAAGCGGCGCGGCCAAGGAGTTCGCCGCCGCGCAGTCCGCGGGCAGGTTCGAGTCCAAGCGAGTTATGAAGAACGCCGCGTACGCCGCGCTTTTCGAGCTTATGTTTAAATTCAAACTTGCCTATGCCGATGAGCATACGCCCGTTGTAAGCTCCGGCGCGGGCGGCGGGCGCGTCTACAGGGAGTTCAGCCGCTATGACTTCCTTGCGCGGGACGAGAACGGCAAATGGTACTGGAACGACGACTTCCTTTTTTCCACCGACATCTCCGCCCCGCTTGCCCAAAACCGCGAGGCGCTTTGGCGCGAGACGACCCGCAACTTCCAGTCCGGGGCCTTCGGCGACCCGGCTCTGCCGGAAACGCTTATACTGTACTGGCACAAGCTTGAACTGCTTCACTACCCCGGCGCGGCCGCCACGAAGGCGCAGCTTGAGGAAAAGAGCCTCTCTGCCGCGCCGCCGGTTTTACCCGCCGTTTAAAACATACGTGCCTGTGCGGACATGACTTGCGTCATGTCCGCATATACATGTCCGGGAGGTGTGTATTATGAAGGTGATATTTGTGCGTCTGCGTGTGCTTATTCTTCTTTTGCTTGCGGTGGGCATCGGCACGGGGCTTGCCTATTGGATAAGCCCCGGCCTATTCGGCGCGCCCGCCGCCCGGCTTATGCCCGTTATGAGCGTAAGCCGGGAGTATAACACCGCCGCGCTTACCTTTGACGTTTCGGAAAACAGCGCGGATGTCGAGGTTATTATCGACGTTCTGGCGCGGCATGGCGTACGCGCCACGTTCTTTGTCACCGGCGAATGGGCGCGCGCGTACCCCGATTCCGCAAGCGCCCTTGCCCAGGCGGGACACGAGGTCATGAGCCATTCGGACGCCCACGCGCATATGACAAGAATGAGTTCAAGTGAAATAGAGTCCGACGTGCGCCGCGCCGGCGAGGCGATAGCCGCCGCGACCGGCGTCACCCCGGCGCTTTTCCGTATCCCGTACGGCGAATATGACGACAAAGTCATCACGGCCGTGAACAGCGCCGGAATGACCGCGATTCAGTGGGATGTGGACAGCC
Source organism: Oscillospiraceae bacterium (assembly GCA_031271665.1). Classification (GTDB taxonomy): domain Bacteria; phylum Bacillota; class Clostridia; order Oscillospirales; family UBA929; genus WRLJ01. The sequence continues at coordinate 4,346 of JAISVI010000060.1, read as the reverse complement.
TTGACTGGAAGGGCGCGGATGCGGCGGACATTCAAAAGCGCGTCATTAAGGAAACCGGGCCGGGTTCCATAATTCTGTTCAACCTTGGCGCAACGCACACAGCCGCCGCGCTTCCGGGCGTTATCCAGACCCTTCAGCGCGACGGCTTTGATTTGTGCGCGGTAAGCGAAATGCTTCATTATGGCGAGTACAGCGTTGACAGCGCGGGCAGGCAGATGCCCGGCTGAAGACACGTAGTAGCGCAGCCATGCGCCGTTTTGCCCGGCAAGTTCGTAAAACTTCACAAAACTGTGATTTTGCTCCAGTTTCCTCACTTATGGCACTCTAAAAACCTCCCGCTCCGGCTTGCGATGCCGCGCTAAAGCGCCTGTTCGCAAGCGCTCCGCTCGTTCGCCTAACGGCGAACATGAGGTTTTTAGAGCTTCTCATTTGACAATCCGCTTCGCTCGGAGCAAAACGGCTTTGTCTGCAACCTCCCCAATTATCTTCCCCAAGGGTTGAAATACGGATTCTGGTTGGTTGGCTGTTCTGTTACCTCCTCGGCTTCCTCGGTAAAGGTCACCAAAAGGTCGATCTCCTGCCCGCTCCGCCAGACTGTGACCGTGACCGTGTCGCCTACGCGGCATAAATCTTTCGCGATCAGCAGCCCGGAACCGGAAGTGATGCGTTCGCCTTCAAAAGCGGTAATCACGTCGCCATCTTTGAGACCCGCTGTCTCCGCGGCGCTGCCGGGGTTTACCTGCGCTACATACACGCCCTTCGGATAATCGTCCGCGTTATCCAAAACGGCCAGTTCTTGGTAGGAAATCCCCAATAGCGGACGGCCTGTAACTTTGCCGTTCTGAATCAATTCGTTTGCGATGTCGGCCGCAAGATTGATCGGGATGGCGAACCCGATCCCCTCTACGCCGTCCGCCACCGTCTTCGCCGACACCACGCCGATGACCTGCCCGCTGATGTTGAACAGCGGACCGCCGGAGTTGCCCGGCGAAACCGACGCGACAATCTGGAGCATCTGACGCGGGGTGTCGTCAATCGAGATGATGCGTTTTTTCGCGCTCAGGTGTCCGACGGTGAGCGAGTTCGCCAGTTCCCCCAGCGGATTGCCGATCCCCACGACCTGATCGCCGACCTTTAAGCTGTCGGAGTCGCCGATCTGCACCGGAATTAAGCCCTCCGCGTCTATCTTGAGCACGGCAATGTCGGTTTTCATGTCGCCGCCGATGATTTCGGCGGGGTATTCCGATCCGTCGTACAGCAATACGGCGATGTCGGAAGCGCCGTCAATCACGTGATGGTTTGTTAAGATATACCCGTCCGCCGTCAGCACAAATCCCGAACCGGCCGACGCCTGCGAAACCGGCTGCCCGAAAACGTTGACGCTGTCGGTCATCGTCGAGATGGCCACGGTGGAGCGGTCGCCGAATTCGAATATCTCTTGGATACTCAGTGCGCTCCCGCCTTGCGCCGAAGGCAGAGCCGCCGCAGGAACCGCCGTCTTGTCCGGCGTTTTCCCGGTATTGGCAGGATCGGTGTTGTCAGGTTGTTGCTGCTGCAAAGGCTCCGGTTCGCCGTTTTCGCTCATGTAGTAGCCGACTGCGCCGCCCGCGCCGCCAACAAGCAGGGTAAACGCCAGAAAGAGCGCGATGTACATCGGCATAAACCGGCGCCTCTTCGCTGCGGGAGCGGCAGGCCGCTCAATTTGAAACTCGAAGTGCTGATTAGGTTCCATGATTGAACCGTCCTTTCTCTTGCCAGCTTTAACCCGGCGATTCTATGGTTCCATAATAAGCGGTAATTATGTCTTCGCCATGAAGCATTTTTTACGATTTTGTAAATGCTGGCTTTACAGACCCGTAAAAAAAAGGTATAATGGGCATGTTGAAAAATTGCCCGCTCCGGCTTTACCGCTTCGCGGCTGTCAAGCGAGCAAGCTCGCTCTTCGCAGCAGGCGCTTTTGCGATACCGCGCCATAGGTGCCTGCTCGCAAGCGCCGCGCTCGTTCACCTTTCAGGTCAACACGCAATTTTCAACACTTCGATAATAAACCGGACAACGAAAAACAAAGGAAAGCGGGCGAACCGATGTCGAATCTGTACCCGGACGGCCACAAGGGCGGCTACCGGCTTCCGATGAAAGAAGACAAAGCCTATATGTCTGTGGGGGCGTTCCAATGCCCCGTCTGCAAAGCCGATTTCAAAGCGCTCAAAATACGCGACGTCAAGCTGATTCCGCTGCGGATCGGCGAATTGCGGACGGCGTTTAAGGATGTAGAACCATTGTATTACGAGATTACCACCTGCCCGAAGTGTTTTTATTCGGCGCAGACGATTCTGTTCGACAAGATCATCTTCTCCCACCGGAAAATGATTCTGGAACGGCTCGCGCCGTTTCTGCCGTCGCTTTCGCCGTGGCTCGAAACCCCAAACAGCGACGCGGTGTTCGAGCGGTATTACCTTGCCCTGCAATGCGCCGCGGTGGGGTTTTCCGATCACGCGCTTGTGGAAGCCGGCTTATGGCTGAAACTGAGCAACATCTACGCCGACGCGGAAGACCGCGAGATGGAGCAGTACGCCGCCGCCGAAGCGCAGAAGACATACATAACCGCGTTCCAAACAGTCCGTATCCCGCCGCAGAAAAACCCGTCGCTTTGCTTGCGGGCAGGGATGCTCAGCGTAAAAATCGGGGACTTGCGTACCGCGCGGGATTTCCTGTATAAGGTAAAGGTGGATGTCAACAGCACACGCGTTCAAAAAGACGCGGCCGACGACGCCATCAACGATCTGAAGGCGGCGGAGGCAAAGTAAGTGTTCACACAAATCGAACGCTGCGGCATTGTACCGGTCATCAAAATCAAAGACGCCGCGAAAGCGGCGCCGCTGGCGCTCGCGCTCAAAAACGGCGGCGTCGGCGTCGTCGAGATCACCTTCCGCACTGCCGCCGCGCCGGACGCGATTGCGGCGATTGCAAAAGAGGTTCCCGACATGCTGGTCGGCGCGGGCACCGTGCTGACGCAAGAGCAGCTCAAAGACGCGAAAGACGCGGGCGCGCGCTTCATCGTCTCCCCCGGCCTGGACGCCGGGATTGTGCGGCAAGCGCAGGCGTACCGGTTGCCGGTAATCCCCGGTGTTGTGACACCCTCCGAAATTTGCGCGGCGCTCAATCTGGGGCTGACGGCGGTTAAGTTCTTCCCCGCCGCCAATTACGGCGGCGCGGCTACCGTCAAAGCGCTCGCCGCCCCGTTCGGCGGTGTGCGGTTCGTCCCGACCGGCGGCATCGACGCGCGGAACGCGGAAGAGTATTGGAAGATCCCGCAGGTGCTGGCGGTAGGCGGCAGCTGGATGGCGCCCGAATCGCTGATCGACGCGGGGGACTTTGCGGCGATTGAACGCCTCGCGGCGGAAGCGGCGGCGCTGCGAGCACGGGTAACGCATCGGAATTTCAATCCAACGTGTTGACAATATCGTTATAATATGTTACATTATTGTTGGGGTGATCAAAATGGAAGCCGCAAAAGCAAATGTAAATATTAAAATTGATCCCGACGTTAAAGAAATGGCGTCACAGCTATTGGCGCGTATGGGTCTAGACCAGACAACAGCAATCAATATGTTTTACCGGCAAATCATAGCGGAGCGCCGGTTACCGTTTCAACCTGCTGTGGCTCTGTCATTAGACGAACAAATTGTGGCGGCGGCTTTAAGGCGTAACCCAAAACGCGTCACACTTCCCTCCGATGAGAACGGCAATGTGATTATCGATAAGGAAAAACACCCGGATATTTATAATTGGGCGGTAAACGGCTGATGAAGCCCTTCGATATTTTTATTGCATATATATCATGGGACGGCGGCGGTAAAAACCGCCCCGTTTTAGCGTTTATTCTCGGTGATAACACAGTAGATATATACCAAATTACATCGAAGTATGAAGGAAAAAGCGAAGCAATACGTTCTCAATATTTTACGATTAACGATTGGAAGCAAGCTGGGCTTGACATGCAATCCTACATTGACACCGGTACATTGATTACCCTGTCAATGGCAACCTTCAAAAACAACACCCCAATCGGAACCCTTACAGAGAATGACAAGCATCGGTTGCTTGCTTTTCTAAACAATCAAAATTGAGCACCCTCATCCCCTGAACGCCGTGGCACACGCCTCTTTCAGCGCCTTGACCCGAGACACCCGCATCCCGTCGGGTATGGCGATGTTCTTCGTCCCCTGCGCGGGGATGACCGCCGTATGGAACCCGAGGCGGTACGCCTCCGACAGTCTTCGCTCGATAAACGGGACGCTCCGCAGTTCCCCCGCAAGACCGGCTTCACCGAACGCGATCAGGTC
>JAISVI010000056.1 GCA_031271665.1 Oscillospiraceae bacterium | reverse complement strand
TCAATAACGGCGAGAATATCGCGGAAATGGGAAAGCTCTTGGGATAATTCCTTGTCGTAGTTTTCCAAACGGATACCTCGCTCTTCATAATTGCGGGGGCGGTCACAACGGCGGGCGGGGCGCTCTTCTTCGGTGTCAAGCGCCCTTCCGCCCTCGCGGGCGGTCGGTTAAACTTCGCTCCACCCGTCCAAACATCCGCCGCCTGCGGCGGCTTCTTGGTTTGCCCGGTCTGCGCTCCGTTTACCCTCCCTGCTCGGGCGGGGCGCTCTTCTTCCTATGTATAAAACGCCTGCTTCATCTTTGTTCTAAGCGTCATAAGCGCCTTGGAGTGTATCTGGCTTACGCGCGACTCGGTCACGCCAAGAACCTGGCCGATTTCTTTAAGGGTAAGCTCGTCCGTGTAATACATGGACACAACAAGCCTTTCGCGTTCGGGGAGGGCGTCCACATACTTGGCAAGCACTTCCTTCATCTCGGCGTTTTCAAGGCTTTCCTCGGGGCTGCCCTCGCTTGAGGCAAGCAGTTCCTCGCTTTTAACGCGGTCAACCAAGATTTCGTCAAGGCATACAAGGTTAAAGGTGTGCGATTCGTCAAGCGTGCGCTTTACGTCCTCGGCGCTCATAGATACGTACTCGGCAACCTCGGATTCGGTGGCGGCGCGGCCGTTTCTAAGTTCAAGCGCCTCGAAGCCCTCTTCGATTTTCTTGATTTTCTGGCGCAGGCTTATCGGCGCCCAGTCCTGCTTGCGTATCTGGTCGATTATCTCGCCCTTGATACGCATCTGCGCGTAAGTCTCAAACTTTACCTCTTTGCCGATATCAAACCTTTCTATTGCGTTCATAAGGCCGATGAGTCCGCAGCTCATAAGGTCGTCGAAGTCCACGTACTTGCGGTAAGTCGGCACAAGACGCAAAACGATGGACTTAACCAAATGGACATACTGCATTACAAGCAGATTGCGCGTTTCCAGATTGCGGGTGGCGGTAAATTCCTCCCACATTCGGTTGACCTTTTCCGTGTTGTCACTCATGCGTCCGGCCTCCTTTCCACGACACTTCGCCAACGTGCGCAGACGCTAGCCGATCACTTTGCGTTCGGCAAGCTGGCGCTCGAAGATGTACTTGACAAGTTTGCGACGCGTGTTCTCGTCCACGTTCGCAAACTGAAGCCCAAGTTTGAACGGACGGTCTTTCTGGTCACCCGGCAGACACCTTAATACCTTTGCTTGGTTTGTTATCGTTTCGCCGGTATGAAGCACAAGCGTACTTTCGACAAGTGACCCAACTTCAAACAATACAGGCGACATCAAATGCAGCCCTCCGCCGCTTATATCGATTGTAATGCACTCTGCCGACGGTTCTTTGCCGCTTTCTTCCTTTTCTCCGTCCTTTGGCGTGGGTTTGTTATAGGACATGAACAGCGCGTTTTTCGCCTGCATCGTTCTGACTTCCTCCGACCCGGCCAAAAGTCTTACACTCGCGACAAGTTTTGTGTCCATTCTGACAAATTCCCGGCGCTGGTGCTTTTGTATCTTACCCTGAATCTCCACTTCGATTATTGTAAGTTTCGGGTTTATATCCACATGCCGTACCAATGCAACGAAGCTGAATCTGCCCTGCGGACGGTAATAGGAAATATTAAATTTCTCGTCGACTCTCATAACAAGTATCTCTCTGTGGACAATCGGGACGGCGATTTTCAAAGTACCCAAAGGTGTAATCTCATAAAGCTGACTTACATAACTTTTACCTTCAGATTCCACTTCCAGCCGTTCGCCAAGCTTCAGATTCATTGCACACCTCCTTACTTCGCGCGATTCATCAGATTCCCGAAGAACCGCCTGAGGCCTTTGGCCTCTTCAGCAGGCTGTGAATCCATGAATTTCCAGGTAATCGCCTCTATGTCGCGGGTTACCTGACTTTTCGGGAAGCTTGCGACAAACGGCCTTTGAAGGCGCACGGCGCGCGCGACTGTCGGGTCGGAAAGCATGTAACCAAGCTCTTCAACCTCTGTTTTAAGATAAAGCCGCACAACCCCCGCAAACTTTGCCATTGTGTCATGTGCCTCGGCAATGCTTTCCGCTTTGTTCACCACAAGCCGAATCTTCTTGCCCGTACTGTTGGTAAGAACGGTTTTAATAAGCGCGTATGCGTCCATGATGGCAGTCGGCTCGGGCGTTGTGATAACAATGACCTCTTCCGACGCGCCAATAAGTCGAAGTATATTGGGGCTTACGCCCGCGCCCGTGTCAAACAGGATTACGTCCGCCACATCCTCCATGCAAAGAAGCTTGTCAACAACGGTTGAAAGCTGCGCTTCGGAGAGGTTAAGCAGATCAAGCACACCCGAGCCGCCGGAAATTATGCGCACGCCGTTCGGCCCCTCGAACATGGCCTCTTTAATCCCCACCTCGTGGCGGATAACATGCGATAAATCGTACTGCGGCGTCACGCCCATTATAACATCCACGTTGGCAAGTCCGAAGTCCGCGTCAATGATAAGGACTCGCAATCCCTTTTTGGAAAGCGAAATGGCAAGGTTTACGGTGAAGTTTGTTTTGCCCACCCCGCCTTTGCCGCTTGTGACGCACACCACGCGCGCACCCTCGCTTGGGGCGCGGGCGCGCTGGTTCTTAATATTCTGCACGATTTGACGCAATGCGCTTGCCTGGTCGTTCATCTACGCCCACACCTCCGTTCTTTGATGCTTAATAAATCTCTTCGCCCGCCTGTCTCTGTCTTTATCTCTACGGCGTCCCCAATAATCTGTCTATAAGTTTTCTTGGCGTCATGACCTCGATATCATCGGGTACCGTCTGACCCGACGCAATATAGCTTATGGGCTTATCTGTAAGGAATTTCGTGTTCAGTACCATTCCCCATGAAGGCGTCTCGTCAAGTTTTGTAAAAAGCACCTTGTAGTCGCGCAGGAAGCTGTAAGTATTAATGATATTAAGAAGTCCCGTAAAGCCCGTCGTAGCGGAAAGCACAAGGTGAACCTCGTCACATTCGGCGTTCTTGATAAGCTCGGTTATCTCCGCCTCCAGCGTGGTGTCGCTTGGGCTTTTGCCCGCGGTGTCGATAAGCACAACGTCCTTATCCTCGTGTTCGCGAAGGGCGTCCGCAATATCCGCCGGGGAATAGACCACGCTTAGGGGTATTTCTAATATCTCGGCATAGGTTTTAAGCTGCTGCACCGCCGCGATGCGGAAGGTGTCTGTGGTAATTACCCCCACCTTTGCGTGGTGGTTAAGCTGATATATCGCGGCCAGTTTTGCAAGCGTCGTGGTCTTCCCAACGCCCGTCGGGCCGACAAGCATGACCACCGTGCGCTGGAACCGCCTTAGTTTAAGGGGCGACGGCTCGCCGATGGTCTGGCGGACAAGCTGTTCCATAACGTCGCGCGCGTCGGCGCTCTGCTTATAGATAATCTCCGCGGCCTCGCGGGCCAGTTTGTGCGCGAATTCTTCGTGAACGTCGTTTTCTATAAGTGAAAGAAGAAGTTCCTCGACCGCCGCCGGGTAGCTTCCGCGCGCCGCGTCCTTTGAAAGCTGCATTTTATTGACAAGCGTCCCAAGGGTGGTGGAGAGGTTGTCAATCTTGGATTCAAGGTTGGATATACGCGCGATTTCGCGCTGTCCGTCTTCCTCATAGTCAATACGCGCAACTTTAACCGGTTTAAACGCGTCGTCCTTATCGGGCGATTTCGGCGTCGTATAAGGAGGGGCGGGCGACGCAAGGCTTTCCGGCGTCTGCGCGGCTGCGGAAGCGCCGGTCACCGGCGAGCGGCGTATAGCGTGCGGCGAATACGCAGAAATTGACGGCGGGGCGGGCGGGATACTCTGGCTTTGCGCGGATTGCGCGGGCGGCTGTGAGCCAACGCTTTGCGCAATGCGCTCCAGCACGCTCATGGCGGCGGCCTGCGCGTCCTCCTGCCTGATGTCAGGGACGGACGTTTTCGGCGCGGACGCCGGACGCGGCGGGGGCGTTTGCGCGGGGCGCTTCGCGGCTGTCTCGGATGGCGGAGGAAACGCCGGTTCGGTAAGCGTATAGCGCGGCCTTTCAGAAGAAGCCCCCTGACGGGACGGTGTTTTGGTTTCCGGCTCGTACGCGGCGACAACCTCGACCATCGGCTTCTGGAAAAGTCCCTTTAACCCCTTTTGGCGCACGGTGCGCTGGGTAAGGATAAACGCGTCAACGCCAAGTTCCTCGCGAACCTGCGCCATGCACTCGGCAACGTCCGCGCCGATATACCGCTTAACGTTCATACACTCACCACCCCGCTTGCCTCGATATCAATATTCTGCTCTAGTTCGTTGAAGGAAAGCACGACAAGATCCGGCGCAAGCGACTCGACCATGCGTTTGAAGTGATAGCGAACCACGGGGCTTGTAAGTACAATGGGCGCAAGTCCCATTGAGTTCATGCGCTCTACCGCCTCGCGAAGCGAGGTGAACATGCGCTGTACGGTGTCGCCGTCCATGTTCACATAGCTTCCTTGGTCGGTTTGGCGGATGTTGTCAAGTATCAAATGCTCCAGTTCCGGGTCAAGCGTGATAACATGCGCCTTGCGATCCTGTACAAATTTCGCGGAGATAGAGCGCTTCAGCGCCTGACGCACGTATTCGGTAAGCATATCCGGGTCGCGGGTCATGCCCGCGCGGTCGCCCATCGTTTCCAGTATAGTGCCCATGTCGCGGATTGATACGCCCTCGCGCAGAAGCGCGCTTAATACCTTCTGCACCTCGCCAAGCGAAAACTGCTTGGGTATCACCTCGTCCACAAGCGACGGCTGCTGCTGGCGCAGATTATCAACAAGCACCTGAACCTGCTGGCGGCTTAAAAGTTCATAGGCGTGCCGCCGTACTACCTCGGTAAGATGCGTCGCTATCACCGACGGCGGATCGACGATAGTAAATCCCAAAAGCTCGGCGCGTTCGCGCTGGGCGTCGGATATCCACTTGGCCGGAAGCCCGAAGGCCGGTTCAACGGTGTCGATTCCGACAAGTTCCTGGGTAATATCGCCGGGGTTCATCGCCAAGTAATGGTCAAGCATTATCTCGCCTTCGGCCACCACGTTGCCCTTAATGCGTATCACGTATTGGTTGGCGGCGGCGTGGATATTGTCGCGCAGGCGAATAACCGGCACTATCATGCCAAGCTCAAGCGCGCACTGACGGCGCACCATGACCACGCGGTCAAGAAGGTCGCCGCCCTGTGACGGCTCGGCCAACGGGATTATACCGTATCCGAACTCAAGCTCTATCGGCTCGACCTGGAGAAGGTTGATAACGTTCTCGGGCTTGCGCGTTTCCTCGGCTGCCTGTTCGATTTCGGGTATGTCGGGTATCGTCTCTTTCCTCTTGCGCGAATTGCCAAGCAGAAGGCCAAGCAGAACAAGCGCGCCGCCGATAGGCAGTGTCGCAACCGCGGGCATCCCGAAAAAAGTGATAACGATTATCGCGCCGCCCGCGATAATGAGAATGGTCGGCTGTTGGGTAAGCTGTCTGCTTACATCCTCGCCCATGCTGTCGTCCGAGGCGGCCTTCGTCACGACTATGCCCGTCGCCACGGATATAAGCATCGCCGGTATCTGCGAGCAAAGCCCCGCGCCTATGGCGGCGAGTACATATGTCGTCAGCGGGTCGTCAACACCCTGCGCCGAACCCATGATAAGACCGCCGACCACGTTTACGGCAAGCACGATCATGCTTAAAATGTTGTCGCCCTTAACAAACTTCGACGCACCGTCCATCGAGCCGTAGAAGTCGGCCTCGCGCGCGACGTTAACGCGGCGGCGGCGTGCCTCGGTTTCGTCAATCGCGCCGGAATTCAGATCCGCGTCGATAGCCATCTGCTTCCCGGGCATGGCGTCCAAGGTAAAACGGGCCGCGACCTCGGCAACGCGCTCGGCGCCCTTCGTGATGACAAGAAGCTGGACAATGACAAGAATGATAAAGATAATGGCGCTTATGACAACTTCGCCGCCGCCGACATACTGCCCGAAGTTCGTAACCATTTGCCCGGCGTTGCCGTTATTGCCAAGGATAAGGCGCGTCATGGACAAACTAAGCGCCACGCGGTAGACGGTAAGGATAAGCAGCAGTGAGGGGAACGTTGAGAAGTCAAGCGCCTCGCGCGTGGAGAACGCGATAAGAAGTACGACGATGGCAAGCGCCATGTTTATAACTATGAACATGTCCATGAAAAAGGTGTTAAGCGCGACGATAAGCATAAGTACCACGGACACTACGATACAGGCAAAGACGACGTTAACCGTCTTAAACTTGAATGTCGGCAACGCCATCACCTCCCGCCTCCGCCCGCGCGTCCGACTATAACTCTATTATATTATACATATTTTGCGGAAAACATCAACCCTTTAATGACTTCGGGGGTTCTTCATTCTGTCCGCCGTCTGGCCGGGGAGGGCGGTTCATTGCCCGCCCCTGCGTCCTATGGGACTGCGTCCGGGCTGTGGGCGCGGCTGTTCCTGCGGATTCTTAATTCTGTAGACATGCGCGAGTATCTCCGCAACGGCGGCAAACATATCTTCGGGTATCTTATCCCCGATTTCACAGGCGACGTAAAGCGCCTGGGCCACGCTTTTGTTTTCCACAATCTCGATGCCGAGTTCCCGCGCCTTCTCCTTGATTTTCTGCGCGGTATAGTCTTTGCCCTTGGCAAGAACCACCGGGGCGGGCGCCTCTTCCTCGTTATAGCGAAGCGCGATTGCGTAATGCGTGGGGTTCGTGATAACGACGTCGGCTTTGGGAAGCGACTGCATCATGCGCATCATGCTCATCTCGCGCTGTTTCTGTCTGCGCCGCGCCTTGATCTGCGGGTCGCCTTCCTGCATTTTATATTCCTGCTTGATTTCCTGCTTGGTCATTTTAAGGTTGCGTTCGTATTCCCACCACTGGTAAAGGTAATCCGCGAACCCAATCACCAAAAGCGCCGCCGACGCCTTAAACGCCATTGAGAAAATATCGGACACAAGCGACGCCGCCGCCTGTCCCACCGTAAGCTCGGACAGATTCGCGAATGTGCCAAGCATTCGCGTATAGTCGCTGTACACCACATAGCCGACCACCGCGACCTTCAGCACGGTTTTAAGCATCTCGACAAGGCTTCGCATTGAGAAAATGCGCTTAAAGCCTTGGAAGGGGCTGATTTTGCTTAGTTTTGGCCGTATTGTTTCCGTAGAGTACAAAAACCCAACCTGCGCCACGTTGACAAGCACGCCGATGCCAACCGACACAAGGAAGATGGGAAGCATGATACGCAGAACATCCCAGGCCGAGCCGACCACTTTCAGGTGCAGATTGTTCATTGTCGGCGCGACGGGCGCGGCCGCGCCCTCCAGCGCGCCTTGCGCCATAGAGCTTAGGTTGGAGAAAATCGCGCCGCCGAATATATACATGGCCGCGAACATCGCCATAGTCATAACGGCGGTGCTTACCTCGGCGCTTTTAAGCACCTGGCCTTTCTTGCGCGCCTCCTGCCGTTTATGGGGTGTGGCCTTCTCGGTTCTTTCGCCCTGATCGTTGGCCAAACGCGCTCACCTCGCTTTAGTCAAGACACCCGCCGACTGCGGCGTTATCGCGCGCCCGCGCGAGGATTCCCGTAGGGGCGATTCACGAATCGCCCGCGCGCGGTCAAGGGGGACAGTACGTTACGGGGTCATATACGTAAACAATGTGTCCATTGTTTCGTACATGCGGTCGAACAGTACGCCGGTCAGGCGGGCGAAGACGGGTATCGCCATTGCAAGAGCCACAAGACCAACGATAATCTTTATCGGGATTCCGATAACGAAAATATTCATCTGCGGCGCGGTGCGTACTATTATGCCAAGTCCGATTTCGCACAGCAGGGACGCGGCAAGCACCGGCATGGCGATGTTAATGGCGAAGATAAAGCAGTTGACAAATGCCTCAAGGGCGGCCATCGCGATCTCCGGGGATATCCTCGCCCCGCCGATTGGTATCGCCTGAAACGTACTTCCGACAATACCCACAAGCCGGGGAATGCCGTCGGCGAACAGAAAGCACTCGATGAACATGATGTTCAGAAGGTTGCCCGTGACCGGAACCTGGCTTCCCACCGCCGGGTCAAACTGCTCGGACATCGAAAAGCCGATCTGCACGTCGATTATATGCCCGGCGGTGTTGACGATGTTGAAGAACAGAATCGTGCCGAACCCAAGCACGAAACCGACCAAAAGCTCTAACAGCACAGCTCCGGACAAGCTTAGAAGCGTGTCGTAGGGATAGTCCGTTACCGCCGGGGGATAGAAGTTTATAAGCATAAACGCCGTAAGCAGCGACACGCCAAGCTTCGCCGCCGTCGGAATGCTGTTCCTTCCCAAAATGGGCGACAGGACGAACATCGCGCTTATCCGGGTGAAAATCAGAAGAAACTGTACAAGCCATATAAGCGCCGCGTCCGTATTAAGCGTCATGACGCCCCAGTCCCCGATATCATATCAAGCGCGCGGTAGGCAAACTCGGTAAGCTGTATAAGCATCCATCGCCCGAACAGGATAAGCGCGAGGAATACGCATACTATCTTTGCCACGAACACAATCGTCTGCTCGTTTATTTGCGTCGTTGCCTGAATAACCGAAAGAATAAGCCCGACCGCAAGCCCAAGCCCAAGCATCGGCAGGGAAACGGACAAAATCGTCATAACCGCGTCGCGAACAAGCGTCGCGACCTGCTCCTGTGACATTCCGTTCCTCCCCCTTCTGTCTGTATACCTGTGTCAAGGCGGGCGTTGGCTGCGAGGGCGGCGCGTCGTCACCCCGTAAATGTTGTGATTATAAGCTGCACGACCAAATTCCATCCGTCGAGAAGCACGAAAAGCATGATCTTAAACGGAAGGGATATCATCACCGGCGGAAGCATCATCATACCCATGCTCATAAGCGCCGAGGATACGACCATATCCACCACTATAAAAATCATAAAGATAACAAACCCGATGCGGAACGCCGTTTTTATCTCGCTTGTGATAAACGCCGGGATTATGACATAGGTGGGTATCTCGTCAACCTGCTCCCACGTCGCGGGCTGCTCCACGCCCGCAAGTTCCATAAACTGCGCCAAGTCCCCCTGATGCTCTTGAAGGAGTATCTGGTCAAGCATAAACTCGCGAAGCGGCGTCACCGCCCGCCCAAAGGCCTCCGCCGCGCCGATTTCCTCGGCCTGATAGGGTTCCCACGCGTTTTCTATAATCTGGGTTATCGGACCGATCATCGTAAAGTATGTAAGAAAAAGCGCAAGGCCGATAACCACTTGGTTCGGCGGCATACTTTGCGTCCCGATAGCGTTGCGGGTGAATGAAAGGATTATAACGATACGCGTAAACGACGTCATCATCACAAGGATGGACGGGACAAGCGTAAGCACCGTTAAAAGCAGAATAAGCTCGACCGTGTTTGTCGCGTCGTCAACGGCGGTGTCCTCAAGCAAGTCGGAGATAAGGTTGAAGGGGAAAATGCTTGAATTCTCGCCGTCCGTAACATCCGGCACACCCTCGGCGGCGACGCATACCGGGATAAGGATAAGCAAGCAAAGAACCGTGCAGGCAAGCAGGATTATGGCGCGCCGTTTAAGGCAGCGCCGGGAAACAGACTTCTTCCTCATTTCCCCTCCACCCCGTTACCGCGTCCGTTCTTTTTAGAGGAATAACGGCTTTGCCGCTTTGCGATTTTATCAAGCATCTCATCTATCTGCCCTGTCTGCTCGGTCTGTCCGGCTTGCCCGGCGTTGGTTTTTACGGGCTGCGCATTGTCGGCAGAGCCGGATTGCGCGCTTCCGGTATTGCCCGATTTGCGGCTTTGCAGCATGCGCAAAAGCTCCCTGGCGGTTTCCTCGTCCGAATCCTTAACATGCCCGGCGTTTGCCGGATAAACAGGCTTAGGGTCGGCGCGAACCGCGGGAGCGGCGGCGCGGTTTTCCGTCTGCGCAAGACGGCGCATGTTCTCAAGGGCGGCGGCGTAGTTGCCCCCCGTTTGGACGGGCGGCGATTCACCTGTATTTTCGGCCTTTTGTCTGGCGGCATTAAGAACCTCGGCAAACATGGCGTCCGCTTGGTTATTCTGCGGCTTGACATCGGCCTTGGATGCCGCGGGGCGCGAGGGGCGCGGCGTCATCGGCGGCGTCCCTTTGGGCAAAAGCCCAAGATTGATGCGCATATTATGCCAAAAGCGCTTCCCCGCGCCGTTTACCCTGTCGCGGGGCGTAAGTCTGCCGTCTGCGTCCGCGCCCTGTGCGTTTTGCGCGTTTTGTGTTCCCTGGCTTCTGTAAGTCCCCGGTTCGGTCTGCGCCGTGTCGGAGTGCCGCTCTGTTTCGCCGGGTTCAAGTTCGCAAAGCAGACTGCCGCCGTCCCGGCCAACGCAAACCGCCAAAAGTCGCGTTCCGATGCTTACCAGAACAATCGAACTGTCCCTGTTAAGCGGGAAGCGTTCGATCACGCGGATATACCGGCTGTGTCGGCCAAAGCCCCGGCGGGACACACGCATAAGCACTATTGCGCCCACAATCATGGCCGCGAAAAGCACGATGCCGAAAACCAGATCCCATCCCAGACCGGCTAAGAACACGGGCATTGCGCCGAACCGACCCGCGAGCCAATACGGATACACCCTTACCCCAACACCTTCCGGACTGCCTCGCAAACGCGGTCGGCCTGGAAAGGTTTAACGATAAAGTCCTTGGCACCGTTCTGGATAGCTTCGATAACCATCGCCTGCTGACCCATTGCCGAACACATGATTACCTTCGCTTGGGGATTTATGGTTCTTATCCCTTTAAGCGCGTCAATCCCGTTAAGTTCGGGCATTGTGATGTCAAGTATGACAAGTTCCGGCTGAAGCTCGTTGTATTTTTCTATCGCAACCTTGCCGTTTTCCGCTTCGCCGGCGACAGTGAAGCCGTTTTTGGTCAAAACCTCTTTGATCATCATGCGCATGAACGCGGCATCGTCTACGATCAGGATTCCGTTACCCATTGTTTCTACCTCCAAAAGGGCTTTAATTAATTGCCCACATTCAGGCGCTTGGACGCGCTTACTATATCGGTAATGCGCACGCCGTAGTTTTCTTCGATAACCACGACCTCGCCCTTGGCGATAAGCTTGCCGTTGACTACGACATCAACCAGTTCCCCCGCCATTTTGTCAAGAACGATAATCGAGCCGTTAGAAAATTCCACGATTTCCCGTATGAACTTCTTGCTTTTACCCAACTCGACGGAAACCGACAGCGGCACATCCAAAAGAAGATCCATGTTTTCGCCCGCAGCCGCCGCGTTTACGTCGTCAAACGACTGGTACTGCGCGGCCTTGTAGTCGTACACCGGGCCGGGCGGAGTTCGCGCGGGCGGCGCCTGCTGCGGCGGGGGATAATACCCCTGCGGCGGATAGGGCGGATATCCGGGATATGCGCCTTGGGGCGGGTATTCCTGCGGCGGATAGGGCGGATACGCCGGTTGTGCGTACGGCCCCGGAGCTTGCGGCGGCGCTTCCGGCTGTTGGTACTGCGGCGGCGGGGTCGGAGCTTGAGCCGCTGCGGGTGGCGGCGCGGCCGGTTTCGCCGCAGGGGCGGGCGGTTTGGCGGCGGATGCTTCGCCCGCGCTTGTCATGGACGCCACCATGCTTTTCGCGAAGGGTATCGGCGTAACTTGCATAATCTCGCTGTTGATAAGCCCCTCGACCACCATGTCGAACGCCGTTCGGACAATAACGTCGTCCATATCCGCGAAGGGGTGCGCCTTCGGATTTCGCAGATTTACGGAATAAGCCTGCGGCGGAGAAATGTCAATGGTGATATTAAGAAGCTTTGAAAGCGAGGTCGAGGCAGAGCCAATCATCTGGTTCATGACCTCGCTGATACAGCTCATGTGCATGTCATTAAGCGGGCCGTCCGTGTTTGTGCCGTCGCCGCCAAGCATAAGATCCGTGATAATCTTAACGTCGCGTTCCTGAAGGAAAATTACGTTCACGCCTTCAAGCCCGTCGGTATACCGTACCTCTACCGCAACGAACGGTATCGGGTAAACCGTCGCGATATCGTTCATCGTCGTGACAGAAACGCGCGGCGTCGTGATGTCCACACGGCGGTTAAGAAGCGCAAACAGCGTGGTCGCCGAGGTTCCCATGCTTATGTTGCCGATTTCGCCCATTGCGTCTTTTTCTATATCCGACAAAACCCCCGAATACTCTTTAACGGGCAGTCCCGGGCCATAGACGACTTCCTCTTCCGGCACTGAAATCTGGGCGATGTCCTCTTCGGTAAGCTCTTTCTCAAGTTCTGTCGCGGCGGAAAAGGCGGCGGCGATTTCTTCCTGTGACATTTCTTCCTGCTCTGCGCCCACGCCGGCCGCGGCGAACGCGGCGGCGACCTCTTCGGGACTCATTGTATGCCCCGGATCATCATCTGCAACCGGCGTTTCCGACGAACCCTCGGGCGACCCTCCGCCGCTGAGCAGGGCGTCTATTTCCGCCTGCGATAAGCCATTACTCATTGATATCCTCCTTGAGCACATCGGATATTTTAACGGCGTAGCGTTTCTCCTTGATTCCAAGGGATGCCTTGAATTTCGGCAGGTGGCCGACCATTACCGTCATAGGCTCTGCAAGCGCGTGGTCAAGCCGCAAAACGTCGCCCACAGCAAGTCCAAGAACATCGCGCACCATCGCGGAAGTTGTGTTAAACACCGCCGTCACGTCAAGAGGTGTGCGCTCGATACGCGTCTTAATATCCTCTCTGTCACGCTCCAGCTCTTCTTGTTTCTTGCTTGTCTCGCCGCTTTGGTACATAAACTTGGTAGTAAGCTGATTGCTGACCGGCTCTAACGCCAAATGCGGAAGGCACACGTTGACCATACCCTCGGTGTCGGCAAGCTTGACGTTTATGGATACAATCGCCACCGTTTCGTTCGAGGCGACTATCTGCGCGAACTGCGGGCTTGTTTCAATGCGGTCAAGCGAAATTGACGTTTTAATGACCTTGCTCCATCCCTCGACGAAAAGCGGCATGAACTGGCGAAGGATGCGCTCTACAAGCACAAGCTCTATCTCGGTAAACTCCCGCGCGTTTCCGGCGGAAATGCTTGGCTGTCCGCCCAACAGCCGCGATATCATGGAATAGGCGATATCCGGCGATATTTCAAACAGTATCGGCCCGATAAGCGGCGGCTGGCGCAATATCGCAAGGATAACCGGTGCGGGAAGGGCGTTGATAAACTCCTGATACTTAAGCTCTTCTATGCCGACAACGTCGGCCGTCGCCATAACGCGCATCGTCCCGGACAGATAGTTGGAGAGCAGCCTCGCGAAGGTGTCATAAAGTATCTCAAGGGTTCTGATCTGCTCTTTGTGAAATCTGTTGGCCGTGCGGAAATCGTAACCCTTGACCTTAAGCCCGGAGTTGGCGTTGTCGGTTTCTATCTCCATTTCGCCGGCATCGAACTTGCTTAACAGTGCGTCTATTTCCGCTTGTGAAAGGACGTCGGACAAAATGATCCCCCCTACCGCTTTCTACTCGCTGCTAAGGCGGCAGCTGGCTATGCTATAGTTTTAAAGTCTTTGAAATAGACATCCTTAAGCGTCGCCAGTTCAAGCTCGGCGGCGATTTTCTCAACAAGCTCGGTGCTGAGTGTTTCAAGGATATCCGGCGCGCGCAGCTGGTCAATTGTTTTCGCGCGCAAGACCGTGTTAATAATGTCGCAAATCTGCGCTTCCTTATATGTAATCACTTCAAGTTCCTCGGCGGTTTCGACCTCGACGGAAACCTGACAGGTAACGTATCCCCGCTCGGTATCCTTGATATTGATTTGAAGCACGTCGGAAATTTCAAGAATCTGCGGCGGAAGCGTCGGCGTCGGAGAGGGTTCCGCGCCCCCCCCGCACGCCGCCACGGTGAGACTTATAAGCGCCGCAAGCGCGACAAGTATTGTCTTTTTCACTATGCCGTCCCCCTTCAGTGCCTGTTCAGTCTGCTTGTATAGTCGGAAAAGCGCCCCTCTGACTCGTCCTCGGGATACTCATGGCTTATGATGTCCGGGAGAGGCGTGCGCGTCTTAATGCGGTATTCTATAATTTTAGAGACAAGTTCGTCCGCGCTTCCGGACACGACGATTTTTTTCCCGGAAATAAGCGTTACGACAAGGTCGGGGGTTTCCTCTATAAACTCAATCATATCGGGATTTACAAAAAACTCTTTGCCTTGCAGCCGCGACACCCTGACCAAGACAATCCCCCCTTGTTTTCCTATCCCCCGTCAAGTAAAGAACAGTATAACATAGATTCGTCAAAAAGTTAAATAGTTTTTTTTCACAAATTTTAAAAATTTCCCACACGCGTTTCATAGCGCGTCCGTCAAAGAATGCGCAAACACCTCCGGACGGCCTGTAACAGCGAAAATCGCCGCAAGAACGCCCGGAGGATGGATACGGATTACAAGTAAAAATTACCTTTTAAGATTCACAAGCTCTTCAAGCAGTGTGTCGGAGACGGTGATGATACGGCTGTTGGACTGGAAGCCGCGCTGGGTGATTATCATCTCGGTAAACTCTTTGGAAAGGTCAACGTTACTCATCTCCACCGCGCCGACGGTAACGGTTCCGCTTGTTCCAACGCCCGGCGGGCAGAACGCGGGGCTGCCGGAGTTCGCCGTGTCTCTGTAAAGGTTGCTTCCGACGCGGTCAAGGCCGCCGGGGTTAGAGAAGGTGGCGGTCATAACGTACGCCACGTTGACAAGTTCGCCAAGTTCGTTCTCGGCCTGAATCAGTCCGTCCTGACCGATGCTGATGTTCTTGTACCAAGGGGGAATAACAATGCGGCCCACGGGTACCGACGCTTCAAGGAGAAGGTCTTCGCTTTCGGGGTCTATCTCAAGGGGGAATGTGCCGTCTTCAAGCAGTTCTTCCGGGGTCATGCCCTGCGGCAGAATATTGTCGGCGTCGTTGTCCCACTTTTCCGTTATTGCCTCTTCAACCGCGACGTCGTCCTGTCTTTCGGCAAAGTCTTCAAGAAGCATGATGCCCTGAAGGTACATGCCGTCGGCGTTGGTCAGATAGCCGTACTCGTCCATGTACATGTTTCCTGCGCGGGTGTAGAAGATATCGGCCCCTTCTCTGACGACGAAGAAACCTTCGCCGTTGATCATCATGTCAAGGCCGCGGTCGGTGGTCTGTGTCGCGCCCTGGGTATGTATAACGTCAATCGAAGCCGTCTGTACGCCAAGGCCGATTTGCTGCGGGTTCACGCCGCCCATCAGTCCCGACGCCGCCGCGCCGGAGGCCGGCTTAAGCGTTTGGCTGTACATCTCGGAGAATGCGATACGGCTTGTCTTGTAACCATAGGTGTTCACGTTTGAAATGTTGTTGGCCACAACGTCCATTTTAACCTGATGGGCGCGAAGGCCGGCGACGCCGGAAAACATGGAACGCAGCATTGTTTATGTCCTCCAATTAATTTTAGTAAGGGCATGCGTTTATTCTGCGGTTTCTTCTTCTGTATCAGCCGCGCTTTCTTCCGCGGGCGGCGGGGATGCCGGGCGCTCGCCCAACGCTTCAAGTGTATCGGCGACATTGATGACCTGGTAAAGCCCGACCTCGCCGCCGTTGACCGTCGCGTAAAGCTTGCCGTCCCTTACGCTTACGCGCTCGACGCGTCCCTCGATATACTCGCTTCCGCTTGCGGTTGGGAACTCGGCGCGTATGAACTTACCGACCATCGAGGTTCCGGTAAGAAGCTGGGTGCTGTCGCCGGAGATTATAGAGTTGTCAAAGACCTGTTGGATATTTTCAAGCGGCACGGTCGCGTTTCCGACACGTACAAAGGGGCTTCCGTTCTCCACACCCGCGCTGTCAACCGTTCCCACCACCTCGGTGACGGCCCCGGTCGCGGCGTCGCGGATAAATCCGACGATACCCTTGCCGATAATGCTGTACGCCTGGCTTGCGCTTGTCGCGCCGGACATTGCCTGCATCGCCTCAAGCGCGGAGAACTGCGCCATTTGCGCCATCATGTCGGTGTTCTCCATCGGCGCGGTAGGGTCTTGGTTTTGCATCTGGACAAGCAGAAGCTTTAAGAACTGATCCTTGCCCATGCTGTTGTCGGGCATTTTTTTCTGTTTGGAGAGTATAAAGTCATCCGCCGTATTGACGCCGACTGTCGAAGCGGTGTTTGAACCGGAAACGCTCATGTAAACCGTCCCTTCTATGCTCGTATATCCAGCAGCGCGTCTTCGTCCGCTTCGGGCTGCAGTGCAGATGTGCCGTACAGAAGCGCCGCCATATTGCTTTCCGGCATCGCAGAGCCGGACGATACACGCGCCGCGCGGCGGCTTTCACGTCCGCCTTCGCGTCCGCCGGAGTTACCGGATCCCCGGTTGAAATCCCCACGGGTAAAGTCCCAAGCGATTTCCGGCTGTTCTATGCGAAGTTCCCGCATGTTAATCCCGGCGTCTTTAAGCGCGCTTTGAAGTTCTGCCATATGTACCGCCAGTATCTCGCGCACATTGCCGTTTGCCGACTTTATCGCGGCGGTAAGCCCCTCGCCTGTCTGTTCAAGCACAAGACTTATCTTCCCAAGCGTCGCGGGGTTAAGCTGCATCTCAAGCCGCGTGACCGCCTCGCCGCTTCTTTGTGAAACAAATGCCGTGATCTGGTCGATTATCGCGGCGGCTTGAGTCCGTTGGGCTGCCTGCGGTTGTTGTGCCTCCTGGGGCGGTTTTATATCGCTTACGCGGGTAAAGGCGTCCTGTGCCGTGTTTATCGCGGTGGCGTCCGTTTTCTTCGTAACCTTCACGGTTTTGCCCTGTGTCCCCTCGCCGCCTGTTTCACTTTCCGCGTTATTCGCGGTTTCGGCGGTGTTCGCGGCCTCGGCCATCTGTGTTTCCGCCGACGGGGCGGGCGTCTCCTGCGCAGATTCCGCCGAAGCTTCCGTCTGCTTGGTCTGCGCTTCCTGTACCGGAACTTCAATCTCCGGCGGCGGCGCTTCGGACGTTTGGGCGGCGGATTCGGCCATTTGGCTGTCCGGGGCTTCGGCTTCTACTGGTATTTCCGGCGTTTGCGCCGACACGCCTTCGTCCGGGGGGGCAATGTCCCCAACGGGGATTTCCGGCGTTACGGTCGTTTCCGGCGTACTTTGCGTGACTTTTACGTCCGTTACGTTAAGCTGAAGGAACATGATCGATACGAACTGCCTTGTCTGTTGGAAGGCCGATCCCTCTGCGCCCTCTGCGCCGGTCTGCGCCTTGCCCATCGCCTGGGCGAACGCTTCAAGCATCTCCGCGAAGTCGCTTGGCAAGTCGAAAAGCTTTTGCGTTATCTCGCTTACCAAAACGCCGAAATCTTCGGGGGAGTTTATCATCGCTTCCTTTGGCAGAATGTTTATCCATATAACAGAAAAGCCGTCGCTATCCTCCATGCCCATTATCTGGGCGAACAGGTCTCTCAGTTCTTCCTGAACCTTGAGTCCTGCGGGGAAAACGACGCCGTTGACTTCCATGTCGGGTGCCGGTTCTTCCGGCAAAGTGTTTTGCTGTGGCTTTGTGATTATCGCGGCGATTACCGTCTGTGCCGCCGCGCTTTCAGCAATCTCTTCCATGTCGGTTTCTTCAAGGCTTCCTGCCTGCGTCTGCGTATCCAGTTCGGTGATATCCGGCGCTTTAAGCCCCATTTTGAACACCGTGTACTGGCGTATTGTCTGGCTTTCCCAGAATATCGGGCCGTTTGCGCCGCCCGTGTCCGGGGGGATACCGGGTTGTTTGCCCGCCGCGCGGTTATAGTAGCTTAGAAAGCTTTCTCCGCCCCAATCCGTGTCGGGGCGCTGTCCGTTCAGGGGCGTTTGCGGCAAGGCCGCCGCTTGCATCGCGCCCAAAAAGGCGCAGACGTCAATCATAGCATGACCTCCTGTTTTTGCCGCCCCGCCTGAACGCTTCCTATGCCGGGAGGGACGGTTTCGCAGCGTTTTCGATACCAAGCGACGTGCCGGTTGCTTCCGTCTCGGTCACGTCATCCGGGGGCAGTTCACCGGGTCTGGTGTCAGGGTATGTGACGTCGTCGCCGTCATCAAACCCAAGCGCGATTAACTCTGCGGCGATATCGGACTCAAGGTTGTCAAGAATCTTCCCCGCGGCTTTTTCATCCATCTCATTCAAAATGCGAAAAACGATATCGGTATCCATTTCGTTCATCATTGCGGCCGCTTTAGCAGGGGACATCGCCGACACTTTACCTGCCACGCTTTTTATATCGAAAGAATTAGCTATTCCTTGAGGATTATTTTCAATAATCGAATCTATCCAACTATTTACCCTTTCCTCGCGGTCAACAAGCGACGTTTCCAGCTCCTCAAGCTGCTCTTCGTACAGATCGGCCGCCTCTTCACGCGCCGTTACGGCGTTTTCTCTTTCGGTAAGTTCCGCGTCCCGTTCGTTTATATCGTCATACTCGGCTTCGTAGTATTCCTCGCGGCCAAGTTCTTCGGGGTTAAGGAACAGCAGAATAGGACCCCGAATAACCCCGTCGGGGTCAAGAAGGTACTCCCCGTCTGCCGACACAAACCGGCATATGGCGATTACCGCGCCGATAAGCAGCACAAAGAAAAGCGAGGTAAACAGAAGTGTAAGTAACACCGGGTGTCTCTTCTTCTCCGGCACTGTCTCGGGTTCTGCGGCCGCTTTTCCCGGCGCGGCTTTGGATGCCGAAGCCTTCGCGGCTTGCGGCGGCTTTGCCCCGCCTTTTCCCTTGGCCGCGGAATTTTCATCAAGCTCCCGCAGGCGCTTGGCACGTGTTTCGGTTGCGTCTGCCATAGTCTATCCCTCCATATGAATCTTGGCGGACAGAAACTCGTCCACCGCCGCCGCGTCTTCGGCGGCCTGGGCGATACGGTACTCCGCCAACTGCCTTTCTTTAAGCTTCTCAAGCATTTTGCGCTCTTTCATCGTCTCTATGACTTTCCTTTGCGCGCGTCTTTGCTCGCCTTCCGCCGTTTCAATCTTTTTCTTCTGAAGGTTAATCCGCTCGCGCATCACCTTAAAGCCGACCGACCACATCTGAAGATCCGACGGGGTAAGCTCGCCGCCATTAAGCGCCCGGAAATACTCTGTCTTCTGCCCGGCAAGGTCAAGCAGGATAACCTCCAGCTCCTGCCGCAGGGCGGCAAGCCGCGCGTTTGCGGCGGCAAGCTCGGCCTTTTGCTGCTTTTCCATCGTGTTTTTCACGTTAAGCAGCGACTGAAGTGTAAACTTGAATACTTTCATGGCGCTAATTGGCCTCCAGCGTAAGGACGCGCTGCACGGTTTCGTCATAGCCGGTGAACTCGTCAACGCGCTGGTTAAGAAACGCGTTTATTTTCGGGTGCAGCTTGATGGAAAGGTCAATCTCCGGGTTCGACCCGGCGCGGTAAGCGCCGATATTGATAAGATCCTGCGCGTCGTTATGAACCGCCATAAGGCTTTTAAGCTTCGAGGCGCTGTCATAATGCTCGCGCGGGACGATGTCGGGCATAAGGCGGGACACGCTTGCCAGAACGTCGATTGCCGGATAGTGGTTTCGGTTTGCAAGCGCGCGGCTTAACACGATATGCCCGTCAAGGATGCCGCGCGCGGTGTCCGTGATAGGCTCGTTAAGGTCGTCGCCCTCTACAAGCACGGTGTAAAGCGCGGTTATCGTCCCCTTGGACGAAGTGCCGGTGCGCTCTAAAAGTTTGGGCATAACGGTGTACACGGACGGGGTGTACCCGCGCGACACCGGCGGTTCGCCCACCGCCATGCCGATTTCACGCTGCGCCATGGCATAGCGCGTAAGCGAGTCCATCATAAGCAGCACGTTCATCCCCCTGTCACGGAAGTATTCCGCGACAGCCGTACCCACTTGGGCGCACTTGGCGCGTATAAGCGCGGGCTGGTCGGACGACGCCACGACGACGACGCTTCTTTTAAGCCCCTCCGCGCCAAGGTCTTTTTGCAGGAAGTCGTTCACCTCGCGTCCGCGTTCGCCGATAAGGGTGATTACGTTCACGTCGCTTTTCGCGTTGCGCGCCATCATGCCAAGAAGCGTGGACTTCCCCACGCCGGAACCGGCGAAAATGCCGATACGCTGTCCCCTGCCCACCGTAAGAAGCCCGTCAATCGCGCGAACCCCCAAGGGAAGGACGTCATGTATGCGCGGGCGCGTAATCGGATTGGGCGGCTGGGCCTCTACCGGGTACATCTCCTGCGGCTCGACCGGCGGGCCGCCGTCCATAGGCCGCCCGATTCCGTCCAGAACACGCCCCAGATAATTCATGCCCACCGGCACTTTAAGGCTTTTGTTGGTGGACACCACGCGAGAGCCGGGGCCAACACCCGCCATATCGCCATAGGGCATAAGCAAAACTTTTTTGTCGCGGAATCCGACCATCTCCGCCGGGATAAAACTTTCCCCGTTAAGGGAGTATATGCGGCACATCTCGCCGATCTGAACGGCGGGTCCGCTTGCTTCCACCGTCAGCCCCGCTATCATCTGCACCTTGCCGGAATATTTAAGGGTGTCGGTCTGAATAAGTTTTTCGCGCAGCGCGTCAAAATCCAGTTCCGGCATCTGCTATTCAACCCCTAGCCCCTGCGTGATCTGCTCGAGTTGAGCGGCGACGCTTGCGTCAACAACGCCGCTGTCAGTTTCGATAAGAACCCCGCCCGGCTCGACCGACGGGTCGGTTATAACCTCGGCGTCGACCGTACCCTCTTCGGTGCGAAGTTTGAATCTGCTGCGCCCGTTAAAAAAGCGCAGATACTCGGCGGTATTTACCCGCAGCGTAACCTGCCCCTCGGTCTTGACGCGGTTCATCGCGGCGGTCAGTATCCCCATGTAAGCCTCGCTGTTGGCCTCCAGTTCGTATTTAAGGATTTTCTCGGCGATGTCAAGCGCAAGGCGGTACATCTTGGGCTGGGTTTCGTCAATTATCCTTTGGCGCTCGGCCTCGGCCTTGGCAAGGACGCTGTCGGCCTCTTCCTGCGCCTTGCGCAGGATATCCGCCGTTTCCGCCCCGGCGCGCTCGTACCCCTCGTTAAGTCCGGTTTCGTATGCCTTGTGGCGTATTTCCTCGCTTTGAAGCTGCGCTTCCCGCAGCTTTGTCTGAACCTCGGCGCGCGCGTCCTCAAGAAGCATGGAAACCTCGTCCTGGGCGGTGGTGATAAGCTCGTCATAGGCGGCCCTCATCTCGGTTTCCTGCTGCTGCTTCGCCGCCTCCATCGCGCGTTTAAGGCTTTCCGCCTGCAAGTCTGTCTCGTGCGCGGAAACGCTTGGGGCGGAGACGCCTTCGGCGGACTCGTCAAGCGGCCTTTCCCCGTCCACTAAACGCGCCTGCCCGGCCTTAATGACCCGTGAGGAACTATACAATGATCTCGTCCTCCGATCCGCGCGAGATTATGATGTCGCCGGTATCCTGAAGCTTGCGTATAACGTTGACGATCTTCTGCTGCGCCTCTTCCACGTCCTTGACGCGGACGGGACCCATATACTCCATATCCTCGCGTATCATCTCGCCCATGCGCTTGGATACGTTTTCGAAGATAAGCGTCTTTACATCCTCGGTCGCGGTCTTCAGCGCGATTGTAAGGTCGCTTGTATCGACTTCCTTCAGCACGCGCTGTACGGCGCGTCTGTCCAGCTTGATAATATCCTCGAAAACGAACATCTTGCGGCGGATTTCGTCAACAAGGTCGCTGTGTTCGACTTCAAGCTCTTCAAGGACGCGGCGCTCGGTGCCGCGGTCAATGGCGTTAAGTATCTCTACGATGCTTTCAACGCCGCCCACCGAGGTAAAGTCGTCGGTGCCAAGGCTTGAAAGCTTTTTGTCAAGAACCCGCTCTATCTCGCGCACGTATTCGGGGCTTGTGCGATCCATCGTGGAAATGCGGGCAACAACGTCCGTCTGTTTCTCTGCGGGGAGCTTTGCCAGAATATTGGCGGACATCGCCGGTTCAAGATAGGCAAGCACAAGCGCGATTGTCTGCGGATGCTCGTGCTGTAAAAAGTTAAGTATCTGGTTCGGGTCGGATTTGCGCGCGAAGTCGAAGGGTCGCACCTGAAGCGACGCGGTAAGGCGGTTTATAAGCGCGATAGCGCGTTCCTGGCCGATAGCCTTTTCAAGTATGTCGCGGGCATAGTCTATGCCGCCCTCGGTGATAAAGTTCTGCGCCATGCACTCTTCATAGAATTCCTCGATGATGCCTTCTTTCATCTCGGCGTCAACGCGGCGCACATTGGTAATGTCAAGGGTAAGCTGTTCGATTTCCTCGTCCCGTAAGTACTTGAAAACCTTTGCCGAGTACTCTTTCCCAAGCGCTATCAACAAAACCGCCGCTTTCTCGCGGCCGGTCAATTCCTTCTCTTTGGGCAACCCGGTCGTCCCCCTTCCCCCTGCGTAAAAGGTGTTATTTCAACACTTCGTTTTAACCGAACTCGTCGTTAAGCCAGTTGCGAAGCAAGTCCGCGACAGCGTTCGGGTTCTTGTCGATAAACTTCTCTATCTGCTCGCGGAACTGCGACTTAGGCGCTTCGGTTATCTCGCCAAGCGTGGCCATTTCCATAAGCAAATCCGCGTCCGGGTCGTAACCCATGGCAATGGCGTCGGCAAGCAGTTCTTCCTCTGTCGGCTCTTTTTTAAGAAGCTTATAGGTTTTCACTATAAGCAGGATAACGCATACGCCGATGATAAGGTAAAGCGCAATCTGTCTAAGCAGCTCGAAAAGCCTTTCGCGCGCCTGTTGGGCTTCCCATTCCTCACGCCGCGCGTCTTCCTCCGCTTTGCCGACGAACGCGCTTCGCATTATCCGTATCTTTTCATTGGTGTTGTCGCTGCTTATCCCGACTGTGCCGCCGATAATCGACCGTATTCCGTTTGAAAACGCCGCCTCTTCGGGAAGGACGTCTTGGTCAAGCATGATAGACACTGTTATATCGCTTATCGAACCGCCGGCATGGATAATCTGTTCGTTTATCTGATTTACCTTGAAATTCACCGTTTCAGAGGTCTTTTCATAGTACGACCCGTTGCTTGTTTCTGTCTCGTCATACACGTCCCCGCCGCCGTTCTCGTCCATCCCCGGCTCGCCCACCGCTACGCCGTAGCCGTTGGCTGTTTCGGAAACCGTCTGCATCGACTCAACAATTCCTTCGTCGTCAATGGATGGGGTGAAGGTGGTGCTGTTAGTCGTATGCTCGTCAAAATCTAAAACTGCGTTTATCCCAAGAGTATAATTATCGTAACCAAGCACAGGATCCAAAAGCGCGCGAAGCGAGGCCGCGAAGTCCGACTCGACTTGGTTCTTCATTTCAAGCCGGTTGTCGTAATCCTCATAGCCGCTGATTTCGCCAAGAAGTCCGCCCGGCCACGTAACCGTGACGTTCTCGGGCAGAAGCCCGGTGAAAGCGGTTGCGGCAAAGTACTGCGCGGCTTTTACCACCTCTGCGGTCGGTTGGTTTCCGTCTATGGTGTTAAGATGTATGGACGCGGTCGTTATTTGCTTGTCTGCCTGTACGATGGACGGTCTGCCGCTTGACGCGGCGATCATAACGACCGCGTCATTTATGTTCTCCATATCGCTTACGGTACGGCGGATAGTTTCCTCGGCTTGGAAAATAAGGTACTGGCGCTGCTGTTCGCTTGTCGCGGTAAGACCGCCGCCCGATTGGTATATGCTAAGGTCACGGTTCAGCCCCTTGGGTATGTTATTGTCCGCCAGGTGGGTTATTGCCGCGCCTTTGCTGTTTTCGGCCACAAGCACAGAACCGTCGCCGCCGATTTTATGCGCTATGTTCTGCTCGTCAAGCGCGGCGGCAACCTCGCTTACCGACTCGTCGCTTAAAACACCGGCCTTGTAAAGCGTGATATACTCCGTGCGCGTAAGCAGAAGCATTGCCACGATTACCACCGCAATGGAAACGCCGCTTATTATAAGAAACCGGGTTCTGTCCCGCTTCTCGGTTCTCTGCCAAAGGTCAACGACCATCCGGCGCAGCTTTTGAAAAATCGATAAAAAGTTCAAAGCCGTCCTCCTTTTGCGAAAAGCAGTCCTCCGTCAGACTTCGCGGGCGCGGTTACGGGGCGGGGGTTTTGTAGGGGCGGCGTCCTGCCGCCCGTGCGTACGCGAGGGCGCTGTGCGGGTGGCGCGCCGGGGGCGTCGCGCCCTACAGGGGCGCGGTACGGGGCGGGCGAACGCTGTTCACCCCTACGGGCGGGGTAACAACGCCAATCGCAACTGTCAATTGACATCCCCTTACCCTCTTTAGAAAAGAGGGTGCCGACCGCAGTCGGCGGGTGTTTTGACCAAGCGCTCCGTTTAGCCTCCCTGCGAGGCCGGGGCGCTCTTCTGCTTTAGATTTGCATCCTCATAATTTCCTGATACCCTTCGACCATCCGGTTGCGTATCTGGACGGTAAGGTTAAGCATGATGTCGGCCTTTGTGCTTGCAATGGTAAGGTTATGTATATCCTCGGAGTTCCCCGTAATAAGGCCAAGGTCGGCAATTTTGCTTTCGGCGTCGGTGCTTACGGTATCGCCCATAGCCGCAGCGAGAAGGTTACTGAACTTCGCGTTGTCGGAAACCGTACCTGTCGCAATCTCCTGGGTGTTCCCGGCCGTGGAAATCGAGGGGATAATCGTGTAGTTGTTTGATATGTACGGATTTTGGAAGTTTATTGCCATGTCGGCATCTCCTTATTTTGTGTTGTTGCAGGGGCGGCGTTCTTTGGCTCTGTCAAGCGCGCGTACGGTGAGGTTGCGGGGCGGGGTGGCGCGCCGGGGCGTCGCGCCCTACAGGGACGCGGTAACGGGGCGGGCGAACGCTGTTCACCCCTACGGGCGGGGTAACAACGCCAATCGCAACTGTCAATTGACATCCCCTTACCCTCTTTAGAAAAGAGGATGCCGACCGCAGTCGGCGGGTGTTTTGACCAAGCGCTCCGTTTAGCCTCCCGGCGAGGGCGGGGCGCTCTTCGGCTTTTCTATCTTCCAATCTCCATCGCCTTCATCGCGATGCTTTTATAGTTGTTAAGCACCGTGATGTTCGCTTCGTAGGAGCGGGAGGCGGAGATAAAGTCAACCATTTCCTTCTCTATGTCCACGTTGGGATATTCAACGTAGCCATCCTCGTTCGCGTCGGGGTGTTCCGGCTCGTACACAAGTTTGAACGGGCTTTGATCTTCGCCCATGTCAACCACGCGGACGCCGCCGCCGGAGATGTTCCCCTGGGCATTGGAAAGCCATTCGGAAAACGAATACGGCATTGACTTTTCCTCAAACACCGTAAACTTGCGCCTGTATGGGTCGCCGTTCGCCGTGCGGGTCGTGGTCGCGTTGGCGACGTTTTCGCCGATAACGTCCATCCTGTACCGCTGGGCCGTAAGCGCGCTTGCGCTTATCTCCATGCTTCGGAATATGTTCATGGTATGTACGCCCCCTTAAAAAAATCAGCCCGTTATCGCCAGTCTAAGTCGTCCGAGTTCGGAATTAACCTGTTGGGCGGCAAGGTGATAGCGTATCGTGTTCTCGGCCTGCAGAACCATTTCGCGCTCTACGTCAACGTTGTTGCCGTCCATGCGCATGGTGTGCCAAGTCTCGCTTACCTCCACGGGGCTAACCGCCAGCGGGTCGTTCGGCACGGCATTGATATGGCGCGGGCTGCTCGTTTTCATGGTAAAGCCGCTTTCGTCCTCGATTGCCTGTCTGAACATGGTTTCAAACTCAATGTGCTTCGCGTCATAGTCCGGCGTGTCAGCGTTGGCGATGTTGTTGGAAATGACGTCCTGTCTTAACAGCATTACATCCATGCTTTTCTCAATCAGGTTTACATGGTTGAACATTCTTGAAAACATTCCGCTTCTCTCCTTTCGGGTAATTTAATAATTACAGCCACAGGAACAAATTAAGAACAGACCGCCTCTTTGCGCTGTCGTATTCCGGCTCCTTCCCGTGGCTTCGTTATAATACACTAAATATCGTATTTTTTGGCAAAAAGATTACCCTGCAACACTATAACTCCCCGCCAAGTTCGCCCACATAGCCAAAAATCCGGGTTATATAGCTTGCGGTGCTTGTCGGGATGACCGAAAGCTGCGCGGGGTCGGTCAAATCGGTAAGGTTACGGCTTGACACCGCGCCGGGCCCCCAGTTATAGGCGGCAAGCGCAAGCCGCGCGTCGCCGTTGAAGCGGTTAAGCATAGTCTTCAAATAGCGCACCCCGCCGTCGATATTCTGTTCGGGGTCATATGCGTCATCTACGCCAAGATCCGCGGCGGTGCCGGGCATAAGCTGCATAAGTCCCATTGCCCCCGCGCTTGAAACCGCCTGCGTGTTATATGACGATTCGGCGCGGATTACGGCCTTTACAAGTTCGAAGCTGACGCCGTATTTCTCACAAGCCGCGCGTATGATGCCGTCATAGGTTTCGGGGTATTTTGAGTTGTCGGTGTTCGCCGTCGCGGCTACGTTTGCCGTCTCTTGCGTTGCGATCTCTTCCGATTTCTGCGGTCTGTACGCGGCATACGCGTCGTTATATACGTACACAGGCGCGGCCTTTTGGGCTTCGATTTTCTCGACGAGCATTGACGAGAAGCTTATGCCGGTGGTGCTTGAAATGTTTTTAAGCCGGGACTCTACACCGGCAAACGCTTGGTACACCTTACTCTGCGCAAGGGATTCAATACCGCCCGCCATAACCGCCTCTCCCTCCGCCTTTATCAAGTGCCATATAGTATAACATACGGCTTATCCTTCGTCAACAACGCAATATCTTTGAGATTCCCTGTTTTTTCACCTCTTGCCAAACTGCGGGCGCGCTTTCTGCTCGCCGCGTATAAGCATCGGGCGCTTTATTACCTCGACAACGCCGCTTGAAACATACGCGACAAGCGTTCTTGAGTCGTTTCCGCCCGTATCGACCTCGGAGTATACAAGCCCAAGGGATTTAAGCGTTGACTTAACCGTAAAAAGGTTCTTCTCGCCGATTTTGAAACAGTCGTTTGAGCCTTGACTGTCAACCCCGCCGTAAAGCGAAATAAGAAGTTCGGATTTTGATACGCCGAATTTCTGCATCATTTCTTTCATTAAATGCTCCGGCGCGGTGTCCGCGAACCGGCTTAACTTGTCGTCCGAACGCATGGCGCGGGAATTGGGCAGCTGGATATGACTCATGCCCATGACCCGTTTGCGCATACTGTAATAGACAAGGCCAACGCATGTCGAAAGAGCGAAAGTCTTGATTATATCCGATGCGTTCGACGATACGGCAAACCCGCCGATACCGACAACCTGATCCATAATTCACCGCCCGACTGAACTTGGTGCGTTCTACTCAAGACGCTCTAAAAACCCGTGTTTTGGTTCGGCCAAGCCGAACCAAAGCGAACGCAGCGCTTGCGAACAGGCGGCTATGCCGCGGCATCGCAAGCCGGAGCGGGGGTTTTTAGAGGTACCTGATTTAGCGAGGTGAATGGGTTTTGAAAAAGTGCCATATCAAACTCATATGGGATGACGGCATATGGTATACAAAAGCCTGACCAAACGCAGCAGCGCCAACGAAACATTGAAAATTGCCTGAAATTACTGTGAAACTGTAAGGAGCAGCCAATGACCCCATACCAAAGAATTGAGCCATACTTGACAGCCGTGAAGAAGCCGGCGCGGTATACCGGCGGTGAATTTAACTCCGTGATCAAAGACCCGCGCTCGGTGAAGCTGCGGGTGGCTTTTTGCTTTCCGGACACCTATGAGATCGGGATGTCGCACCTGGGCTTGCAAATCCTCTACAATGTGATGAACCGGATGCCGGACGTTTGGTGCGAGAGGGCGTTTGCCCCGTGGGAGGATATGCGCGCGCTGCTGCTGCGCAAAAAAACGCCCCTTTACGCGCTGGAAAGCGGCGACGGGCTGGCGGATTTTGACGTGTTGGCGTTTACCCTGCAATACGAGCTGTG
Source organism: Oscillospiraceae bacterium (assembly GCA_031271665.1). Classification (GTDB taxonomy): domain Bacteria; phylum Bacillota; class Clostridia; order Oscillospirales; family UBA929; genus WRLJ01. The sequence continues at coordinate 44 of JAISVI010000056.1, read as the reverse complement.
CTATACAAACGTGCTGTCGATGCTCGACCTCGCCGGACTTCCTC
>JAISVI010000025.1 GCA_031271665.1 Oscillospiraceae bacterium | reverse complement strand
CGCCCCTATTCCCCGCAGTCCTCAAAGGCGCAGGTTTCATCCGGCGATTCAAACTCGATTGTGGCGTGCTGGATACCCTCTTCTTTCAAAGCGGCGCGGATTTTATTTTTTAGTTCTGTTAAACCCTCTGCGGACAGCGCTTGCGCCAAGGCGACGTGAACGGTAAGCACGTTATAATCCTCGTCCAAAGACCAGATGTGAAGGTCGTGGATGCCGCCGATTTGCCCAAACTCATTCAGACGCGCGGTAATATGCCCGACGTCAACGTTCGCCGGTGTCCCCTGCAGCAAAATGGGGAGTACCTGCTTGATGTTTTTGAAGACGTTGAACAGAACGAAACAGGCGATTACGACAGAAAGAATCGGGTCGATAACAGTAAGCCCGGTGAAGTGCATAATGACCGAGCCTGTCAGAACCGCCGCCCATCCCAATACGTCCTCCAGCAGATGAAGGGAAACAATCCGCTCGTTGATAGAGCGCGCTTTACGTGTGCGCAGCACCGCGACCCCGTTGATGGCGATACCAACTATAGAAAGTACGAACATGCCAACCGCGTCGGTTTCCTGCGGGGCAAAAAAGCGCGGGATGGACTCGGAGAGAATATAAGCGCTTCCAAGCACAAGCACGACCGAGTTTATTATCGCGCCCAACAGGGAAAACCGCTTATAGCCGTACGTATATTTCCCCGTACTGCCCTTGTGGGAAAGCCTTTGAAAATACCACGCAAGCCCAAGGGATAAGCTGTCGCCAAAATCATGGACGGCATCTGAAACTATGGCAACGCTGTTTGTGAAAATCCCGCCGACAAGCTCTATCACAGTAAACGCGAGGTTAAGGAAAAACGCCGTGCCGATATGCCCGCCATGCCCGTGATTGTGTTCGTGGCCGTGTGACATGTAAACACCTCGGTTAACAGTTTACAACCTATACCGGGACGTCGAGGACGCCGTCCCCTGCAATGCCTTTTCGTTGTTCATTACGGTATATTATAGGCCGAATGCGGCGGAAGTCAAGTTTCTCCGGGCGGACGATAAGCGGCTCTAAGCGTTTCGTAAACCACGCCGCCGGGAGACTCAATCCGCCATAGAATCAAGAATCAAGCGCTTGACAATCCACTCGCCGCGCAAGTCCACAAGCCCGCCGTAGCGGCCTTCGCGCACCGCAAAGCAGTCACCGATTTCCCATATGGTGCCAAAGCGCGGCGGGATAAGCTCGTTAAACTCGCTGTCCCAAACCCCGTAAAGATAGGCGTTGCTTTCTACCCCCAAGCGCCCGGATGGCAACGCGTAAGCATAGCCGGGCTGGTCTTTAAGGATGATCTCGCCGGAAATATCGAACACACCCCAAAAACTTCCGACCCTTTCCTTATAGTCCCTGAACAAAAACCTGTCTCCCGGCAGACCGGCAGTAGGTTCATACGGCGCGTTTACGGTGACACCGTCTTTTGTAAGCGTAAATTGTCCGCTTTCGACGTATATTCTGCGCCATCCGTTGGCAAGCAAGCTGCCTTCCGGGCGCTCTGCCAAGCTCTCTGAGTAGTCCCATTGTCCCTGTGTGTCGATAACGCCCCACAGCGCTTCCTTATACGAAGGGGCGTACCCGTTTGAGAAATCGAATCTGGGGGTGTATCCGCTTTGTATGTACTCCTCCGGTATCTCATACGGGCCAAGGACGCGCCGGCCGCTGAAGTCCACATAGTGGTACATGCCGCCGTCGAACACCACTGCCATGCCGTCGTTAAACCGCATGGGGTGCGCCGCCGTGCATGGATAGACCTGACGCCCGTCAAAGTCTATCGCGCCCCACCCGTTTCCGTCATTAACGGAGATAAAGCCGGAAACCGGGTCGGGGACAAACCGTCCGCCGTATTCAGTGTACTTTATTTCACAGTCCCAATATGTCACGGCCCAAGAACCGTCCATTGCGGCAAAGGTGGACTCCATCCGCGTTCCCTCGCCGTCCGCAAGCAGTTTCTGAAGCAGGTAGATGCTTTTGTCTTCGTGCGTCAGAACCCGCACGAAAGGGAAAACGGCGTCCGTTATAATCTTGCCGTCCAAAGTGCAAAAACCGTAATTAAAAGGCTCGCCTGTACCGGGGTCAGCGCCGCCGCCGTTGTACGGGTAAATCGGCCCGTAGTCGCCGCGCGGCAGCAGTTTGTCCATAAACCCCGGATAGTACCTCTCGCCTATTTCCCCAAGTTCAAACTGCGGCGGCGTTTGCGCGGACTCTGCCGGCATGACGGAAACATAACCGTTTTCATGCACAAGGCGCTGGCCGTCCGCGCCCTGAAGCCATTCGTATATCTTACGCGCGGGGCTGTTTGCCCGTTCGGCTTGGCGTATGGCGACATAGAAGTCGTTTACAAACGGATAGTCCCCGCTTCGGATTGTCCCGTTTGACGGCGTGACGCCGTCCACCCCCAGAAGCTTGATGCTTGGGTCGGGCTTCATCTGCGAAACATAATAGAAAACATTATATCCGATTGCGCTTTGCGTATTCTGATAGTCCGCGACAACCTCGACAAGACCCATCATACTTTGAATCGTCAGTTCGCTCGCCGCGTCGGCCATCTCAAGCCCCTGCATTACGTGCTTTTCCATAAGCGCCTGACTTCCCGAGGTTGGGTCACGCTGATAGGCCACGATTTCCGTGTCGCCGCCGCCCACGTCTGCCCAGTTCTTGGCTTCCCCGGTGTAGATGCTCTGCAGTTGTTCGGTTGTCAAGCTGCTGACCGTGTTCTTGGCGTTTACAAGGAACACAAGCGCGTCCCTTCCGATTGGCGCGTACTCAAGCGAGCCAAGGGTCTGAGAGGCGGTATACTCGTCCGGCTCATACACAAGCAGAAGGTCGGTGTTTCCGCGCATCAAGTTATACCAAGCGTTTGGCGTGCCGCTGAAAGCGACAAGTTCCTCCGCTTCCTGCGCCGTCTTTCCGGCAAGGGCGCGGTAAAGCGCCTGGCCAAGCGGGATATTCGCCGTAGAACCGTCTATGCGCGGGAACTCCGCCTCGGTGAACATGGCCGGTATCGGCGTGGGCGGCGGCGTGGGTGACGGCGTGGGCGGCGGAGAAGAAGCTGGCTCGGCGCTTGGCGAAGCCGTCGGCGGCGCGCCTGTGCTTGGCTCGGCGCTTTGGCCGCAGGCCGCCAGATTCATAAGAACCAAGGCCATCAGAAGCAGTGATAGTGTTTTTCTCATTCCTAACCCTCCCGTATATGGCAGAATATATCATCTCTGAAATAAGTATACACCTTCAGTCTCCTGTTGGCAACCGTGGGATATGCTAAAAACTTGAAAAAGATATTGAATGTGCAGGTTTTCTGTGGTACAATAGACAGGCGAAAAGAACCCCGGCACGTTTCGACAAAATGCGGCGGGGAAGGTTTTAGTGCGGCAAAAAACGGGAGGTACGACGAATGAGGACAATCGGAACACACGCGATGGGAATACGCGCGCCAATAATTCGCGAGGGGGACGATTTGGCCGGGATTGTCGCCGCTTCCGTATTAGAGCATTGCAAGGAAACGGGCATTGCCCTTAAAGACAGGGATATAATCGGCGTGACCGAGGCGGTTGTCGCGCGGGCGCAGGGCAACTACGCCACAACCGAGCAAATCGCGGCGGACGTGCGCGCCAAATTCGGCGGCGGCACCGTCGGGGTGGTTTTCCCGATATTAAGCCGCAACAGGTTTTCCGTTCTGCTGAAGGGCATCGCCGCCGGGGCGGATAAGCTTGTCATACAGTTAAGCTACCCGGACGACGAGGTCGGAAACCATATAATAAGCGCCCTGCGCGTGCTTGACAGCGGCATCAATCCCTATACGGACGTGTTTACCGAAGAGGCGTTCCGCGCGCGCTTCTCCGACCTGAGGCACGAGTTCACGGACATTGACTATCTTAAACTGTACCGCGACATCGGGGGAGGGGCGCAGATTATTCTGGCAAATAACCCCTGCGAGATACTTAAATACACAAAGCGCGTTCTGGTGTGCGACGTGCATACCCGCGCGCGGACAAAGCGCCGCCTGCGTGAAGGCGGCGCGGATATAGTCTTCGGCATGGACGAGATACTTACGCAAAGCGTTATGGGAAGCGGGTTTAACGCCGATTACGGGCTTCTTGGCTCTAACAAAGCGGCGGAAGACCGCGTAAAACTTTTCCCGCGCGACTGCGGTGAGTTTGTAAAAGAGGTTCAGCGGAGCATTTACAGGAAAACCGGAATCCGCACCGAGGTCATGGTCTACGGCGACGGCGCGTTCAAAGACCCGGTGGGCAAAATATGGGAGCTTGCCGACCCAGTCGTGTCGCCCGGCTATACGGACGGGCTTAACGGTCTTCCGAACGAGCTTAAACTGAAATACGTCGCGGACAACGAGTTTGCCGACATGCGCGGGGAAGAGGCGCGCGCCGCCGTGGTAAAGCGCATACGCGAGAAGGACGCGAACCTTATGGGCAGGGACGAAACCGAGGGAACGACCCCCCGCCGCCTTACCGACCTTGTCGGCAGTCTGTGCGACCTTATAAGCGGAAGCGGCGACAAGGGCACGCCCATAGTGCTTGTCAAAGGCTATTTCGACAACTACGCAAGCGAATAACACCGCCCGACAACGCTCAGGCCGATCATAAAACCGCAGGTTTTCCGTAGGGGCGCACTGTGTGCGCCCGGTCAAAACACCCGCCGTCTGCGGACGAGATAATGGCGCGCCGAGGGCGTCGCGCCCTACAAAAAGGTTGCAGGGGCGGGGCGTTGGTGGGGCGGGACGTCGAGGACGCCGTCCCCTATGTGTAGGGGCGACCGCCCCCGGTCGCCCGTGCCTGCGGGATTTTCCGGCGTTACGGCGGGCAGCGCGGCGCGCCGAGGGCGTCGCGCCCTACAGCACGCCCCTTGCCTCCCCCTTTGGGGGAGGTGCCGCCGACAGGCGGCGGAGAGGGCCGCACCCGCCCGAATCATTAAACGGCGGCGTTTTCCGGGATTGCGGGCGGTCGGGGACGACCGCCCCTACATTTTGCGTGTTCACGCGTTACCTTGCCTACAGCGTTTTCTCAAACGCCCCAGACAGCATAAGCTTTATGCGATTCAGTTGGTTAACCTCGGACGCGCCGGGGTCATAGTCAATGGGGACGATGTTGCTTTGGGGGTAAAGTTCGCGCAGACGGCGTATCATGCCTTTGCCCGTTACGTGGTTGGGAAGGCAGGCGAAGGGCTGGGCGCAGATAATGTTCGGCGCGCCGTTTTCGATAAGGTCAATCATCTCCGCCGTAAGCAGCCATCCCTCGCCGCACTGGTTGGCGACGGACAGCACCCGCCCGGCCTTTTCGGCAAGGCGGTGTATCGGCGTTTCCATGCGGAAGCGCTTGCTGTCGCGCAGGCGGCGGCGCACGCTGTTTTCAAAGGTTTCCACAATGCGCTCTAACTGGCCAAGCGCAAGGGCTTGGACGCGGAAACCGCCGTAAACCTCCTGCTTGACGACCGAGTTGTGGAAGCAGTATTGCAAAAAGCCCATAAGCCCCGGCACGACGGCCTCGCAGCCCTCATTTTCTATAACGCTTACGGCGTTGTTGTTCGCATCGGGGTGGAATTTTACAAGAATCTCGCCGACAAGCCCCACCCGCGGCTTGCGCGGGATTTTTTTAAGTGGAAGCGCCTCGAACGCGGTGACGATTCCGTCAATCATGCGCTGGTATGAAAGGTGCGTTCCCGTACCGTCAATGCTTGCGCCGCACCGCGAAAGCCAGTCGCGGTAAAGTTCGTCGGCGGAGCCGGGTACGGCCTCGTACGGGCGCGTACGCAGCAAAACCGCCTGTAAAAGGTCGCCGATAAGTATGGCCTTTACCGCGCCCGCAAGCATCGCAACTGTGATCTTAAAGCCCGGGTGGCGCTCGATACCCCCGAAGGACAGCCCCACGACGGGGACAGTGCCGTACCCCGCCTCGCGCAGGGCGCGGCGCAGCATGGATACATAGTTCGTCGCGCGGCATCCGCCCCCGGTCTGGGTAATGAAGATCGAGGTGTTGTCCAGATCGTATTTTCCCGACATAACCGCGTTCACAAGCTGCCCGACCACAACCACGCACGGATAGCACGCGTCGTTGTTCACAAAGCGAAGCCCCGTTTCAACGTCTTCGGGCGTCGCCTTTTCAAGTATCACCATGTCATATCCGCTTGAGCGGAACACGGATTGGATAAGCGTGAAATGCACCGGCGACATCTGCGGTGCCAGAATCGTATGCGCCTTGCGCATACCTTGGGTGAAAAGCTGCGGAAAGAAATTATAGCTTTTTGGCGTCTTGGCGGGTGTTACCGCGCTTCGGCGGGACTCAAGAGCCACCGCTAGCGAGCGAAGCCGTATACGCGCCGCGCCCAGTGAGTTTACCTCGTCTATCTTTAAAAGCGTGTATATTTTCCCGGCGGAGTTTATGATTTCGGCCACTTGGTCGCTTGTAATGGCGTCCAGACCGCACCCGAAGGAGTTAAGCTGTACAAGTTCCAGGAAGGGGCGCGCGCTTACGGCGGCGGCCGCGTCGTAAAGGCGCGTGTGATACATCCATTGGTCAACCACGCGCAGGGGGCGCTCGGCGCGCGCCATATGCGACACCGAATCCTCGGTAAGCACCGCAAAGCCAAGCGCGGTAAGCACCCCCGGCAGCCCGTGGTGAATCTCCGGGTCGGCGTGATAGGGTCTTCCGGCAAGCACAACGCCGGTTTTACCGCTTTTTTCAAGCTCTGCGACGGTTTCGTCGCCCTTTCTGCGCACGTCCGCGCGAAAACGCTCCAATTCGGCGAAACCCGCCGCTAGAGCGCGCCGCACCTCGGGGAGGGTAACTCCGAAGGACTCTAGTTCGGCGTGGAGCGTCTGCGCGATTTTCTGGCGGTGGTGAAGGGAAATAAAGGGCTTTATAAATTTAACGTCCTTCTGTTTAAGGCGGTCAACGTTGGCGCTTATAACCTCGGGATAGCTTTGCACGATGGGGCAGTTGAAATGGTTGCGCGCCGCAGTGTTTTCAAGCTTTTCATATGTTACGCACGGGTAGAAGACCGTTTTTACCCCGCGCGCGATAAGATCCTCTACATGCCCGTGGGCAAGTTTGGCGGGATAGCACACGCTTTCCGAAGGGATTGAGGACATGCCCTGCTCGAACAGCGCGTGGTCGGACATGCGCGACAGAACCACCGAAAAGCCAAGCGCGGTGAAAAATGTGTGCCATAGCGGGTAATTTTCATACATGTTAAGCGCCCTTGGGATACCGACAGCGCCGCGCGGGGCGGACTCGGCGGGCAGGGACTTATAGTCGAAAAGACGGTCATATTTCCAATATACCAGATTGACTGGCGAGTCTTCGGATTTCCCGCGCCCCTCGCCGCGCTCGCAGCGGTTGCCGGACACAAGGCGGCGGTTTTGGGAAAAAAGCGACACCGTAAGGCGGCAGTGGTTCTGGCATGCCTGACACACGGCCTGTTTTGTGCTTTCGGGCGCGGCCTCGCCCAGCGCGTCGCGCCCCAGAATCGCGGACACCCCGCCCTGCCAGCGCTCTTTGGCGATAAGCGCCGCGCCGTAGGCCCCCATAAGCCCGGCGATGTCCGGGCGTATCGGCTCGCGCCCGGAGATTATCTCAAACGCCCGCAGAATCGCGTCATTTAAGAATGTGCCGCCCTGAACCACCACGCGGTTTCCAAGCGCTTCGGGCGACTTCATCTTTATGACCTTGAAAAGCGCGTTGCGCACCACGGAATAGGAAAGCCCGCAGGAGATGCTTCCGACGTCCGCGCCCTCTTTCTGCGCCTGTTTGACGCGGGAGTTCATAAACACGGTACAGCGCGTACCCAAATCGACCGGGGACTCGGCCTCCAGCGCGCGGCGTCCGAACTCCGGCGCGTCCATGCCAAGCGATTCGGCGAACGTCTGAATGAACGAGCCGCAGCCCGAGGAACACGCCTCGTTAAGCAAAACGTTGTCAAGCACCCCGTCGCGTATGGTCATGGATTTCATGTCCTGCCCGCCGATGTCAAGGATAAAGCTTACGTCCGGGGCAAAACTTTGGGCGGCGCGGGTGTGGCAAAGCGTTTCTATCTCGCCTCCGTCCGCCCTAAGCGCGGTTTTAAGAAGCGCCTCGCCGTAACCAGTCGTAATCGCGCTGCCAATATACGCGCCTTGGGGAAGCTTGTCGTAAAGCCGCCCAAGCATCGCCGCCGCGCGCGGCAGCGGCGCGCCGTCGTTGGCCATGTACTCTGAATAGAGAAGCCTTCCCTGACTGTCCGTAAGCGCGGCCTTTATCGTGGTAGAACCGGCGTCAATGCCGAGGAAGCACGGTCCGGACGCGCTTTCAAGCGGCGCGCGGGGAACCTTTTCGCGCGCGTGGCGCGCCGTGAACGCCTCGCGCTCGGCCTGCGTAGCAAAAAGGCGCGGAAGGCGCGTTATGTCCGCGTCAATGGGGCGCGCCTGCGCAAGCATTCTTGGCAGATTGCCAATCTCCACGGCGTGAGATTCGCGCGTGTTCGCGCCAAGCGCCGCGCCAAGCGCGACAAACACGTCGGCGTGTTTGGGCGTGACAAACTCCGCCGCGCTGTCTTTAAGCGTACGCTCGAACGCTGCGCGAAGTTGGGGCATGAAGCAAAGCGGGCCGCCAAGGAACACAACGACGCCCTCTATGGGCTGGCCGCAGGCCAGTCCCGCGATTGTCTGGTTGACAACGGCCTGTAAAATCGACGCGGCAAGATCCTCGTGCGAAGCGCCCTCGTTCAAAAGCGGCTGCATATCGCTTTTCGCGAAAACTCCGCAGCGCGAGGCAATCGTATAAAGCGCCTTATGGCGCGAGGCAAGCTCGTCAAGCCCGTCCGCGTCGGTTTGAAGCAGAACGGCCATCTGGTCGATAAACGCGCCCGTGCCGCCCGCGCAGGTGCCGTTCATGCGCTGTGTGACCACGGGGCGCAGAAAGGTTATCTTCGCGTCCTCGCCGCCAAGTTCGATAACAACGTCCGCGTCGGGGCGGAAGCGCCGGACCGCGTCCGTGGCCGCCGCCACTTCCTGCACGAAGGGCAACCCAAGCGCCGACGCCGCGCCAAGCCCCGCCGAGCCGGTAAGCCGGACAGCCGCCGTCACGCCGGGAAGTTTGCGCGCTATCTCATCAAACAGCGCCGCCATCTCACCGCGTATGTCCGAGCGGTGACGGCGGTAGCAGGAATATTTTATTTCGTCGTTTTCGTCAATCAGCACCGCTTTTATCGTGGTGCTTCCGATGTCAAACCCAAGTCTGTACATGGAACCCATCCTTTTCGCATACGCGGGAGTACCCGCACGGACAGTATAGCATGTTCAGGCAGGAAAAAGAAGAGACGGTAAAAAAATTCACAAACCGGACAAAACAAAAAGCGCAAACCCCGCATAAGAGCATGACAAAAGGACAAATTCGCAGACTTAAGCCCCGGTCGCAATACGACCGGGGCTTACGGATTTCATACCGCGTACGCGCAGGCTACCCGCCAGTAAGCAGGCGACCGCCTTGGTATACAAGGAACGCGCACAGCCACGCTACGCCTGTCTGCGTGGCGGCGGCGGCAACGGCGTAGCGCATTCTGCCAAGCTCTCTCCTCATGGCGGCGAAAGCGGCGACGCAGGGCATGTAGAGAAGGACGAACACCATGAACGACATGGCTGTAAGCGGTGTGTATATCTGACCTATCACCGCCGGGAGATCCTCCTCGGACGTTTTGTGCAGCACCGTCATAGTGGACACCACCGCCTCTTTGGCGGTAAGCCCGGTCAGCAGGGCGGTAGAGGACTTCCAGTCACCGAAGCCAAGCGGGGAGAAGACGGGGGCGATGAAGCTTCCGGCCTCTTCCAAAATGCTTGCCGAGCCCGCGTCCGCGGCGGGGCGCAGCGTTATGTCAAAGGTGCTTAGACACCAGATAACCACAGACGCGGCGAAGATAATCGTGAATGCGCGGCGGATAAAGTCGCGCGCCTTGTCCCCAAGAAGACGCAGTACTGTTTTCGGCGACGGCAGTCGGTAGGGCGGCAGTTCCATGACAAAGGGAGTTTTCTCCGCCTTAAAGAAGGGCAAGTCCTTAAAGAAGAACGAGAACAAAATTGCGATAAGGATACCAAGGGCGTATATCACGGTCATCACAAGCGCGGCGCGACTTGGGAAGAACGCCGCCGCGAAAAGCGCGTATATCGGCACCCGCGCCGCGCAGGACATAAACGGCATGATAAAAATCGCAAGGCGGCGCTCTTTCTGGCTTTGCATTGTGCGGGTCGCCATTATGGCGGGAACGCTGCACCCGAATCCAACAAGCATCGGGATAAACGCCCGCCCGGACAGTCCGATTCCGCGAAGCAGGCGATCCATAACGAAGGCCGCGCGCGCCATGTAACCCGAATCCTCTAAAAGCGCAAGGAAGAAGAAAAGCAGTATAATTACCGGAAGGAAGCCAAGCATCGCGAACACGCCGCCCAGTACGCCCTCTACTATAAGCGCGCGCAGCAGTTCGCTTACCCCCGCGTTCTCAAGTCCCTGGGCCGCAAGATCGGACAAAAGCCCAAGAAGAGACGCGAACGAGTCCGACAGGAACGCGCCGACCGGCCCGAAAGTAAGCCAGAACACCCCCGCCATAACCGCGATAAAAAGCGGGATAGCGGCGATTTTATGCGTAAGCACACTGTCAATGCGCTGTGAGCGCGTGGGCGTCCCGTCGGCGCGCCCGCGCCGTATGTGGACGTTTACAAGGTGGTCGATATAGCCGTAACGCGCGTCCGCGATAGCGCAGTCGCACTCGCTTCCAAGCTTCTCCTCCATGCGCGCGACGATCTCTTTGATAATGTGCCGCTCCGTGTCGTCAAGCCTTAAATTGCAGGCGACAGGTTCGTCGCCCTCGGTAAGCTTGGTCGCCGCGTAGCGCACGGGAAGCTGCGTCGCGGCCGCCTTCTCCCCGACGAGATAGCCTATGGCGTGAAGCGCCTCGTGCAATGCACCCTCGCAGATATCGGTTATCGGGGGCGTTTTTTTATCAAGCACGGTGTCGCGCGCGGCGGTTATAAGCTTATCAAGACCCTCGCCCGCGCGCGCGGATATCGGGATTATCGGAAGCCCAAGCTCGCGCGCAAGCTCCGCCACGTCGAACGCGTCGCCCGCCGCGCGTACCTCGTCCATCATGTTAAGCGCGATAACCATCGGCTTTCC
>JAISVI010000022.1 GCA_031271665.1 Oscillospiraceae bacterium | reverse complement strand
GCTGCAGCGTTGGGCAACCCAAGGCCGCGCGGAGCGCGGACTGGTTGGACAGAGCGCAAGCGCCTTATTCCGCCGCCCGCGAGGGCGCGCATGCGCTTGACAGAGAGAAGAGCGCATCGTCCGAGCGTGTTACATGACAGGAGTGTTTTATGAGAATTACCCGCCTGCTTTCTAAATTGGCCCTGACGCCTATCAGGGTGATTGTCTATGCGGTGCTGGTGTTCGCCGTGGTTCTGGGCGCTATCGCGTTTACGGTGTTTCGCGACGATATTGATGAGGGTACGCTTAATTCCATAGTGGGGTCTTTTGCGCGACCCGACGGACAAATCGCCGCCGCAGTTTCAATAGACGGGAATACCCAAAATCAGTACGGCCTTTACGGCGAGCGGCTTGCTGTGCTTTCCCCCGAGCGTCTGGTGCTTTACGACGCGTCCGGCAACGAGTCGTCTTCCGCCGCTATCCATATGGAGAATCCGCGGCTTCGCGCGGCGGGTGATAAGGTGCTTGTTTTTGACCGTGCCGGCACCGCTTGTATAGTCGCAGGGAAAGACGGCGTTGAACTTGAGATCAATAATCCTGATCAGCCCATCGTTACCGCAAGAGTTACCGAGGACAACTGGTTCGCCGTCGCTACCGAGCAAAGCGGCTATCGCGGGGTTGTAACCGTTTATGATAACGAAAACGACATAAGGTATTACAGCTATCTGGCCGAAAGCGGCTATATTACGGAAATCGCGCTTAGTAAAGACGGTTCGCGCCTTGCGGTCGGTTCGGTGCGGCAGGAAAAGGACGCCACTATAAGCCGCCTTACACTAAGCCGGACGAACAGCGAGACGCCGGACGCGGTAATTGACATTCCCGACCAGCTTATACTACGCGCGGAATATATGGGTCGCGACAGGCTTTGCGTTCTGCTTGAGTACGAGGTGCGTTTTTACGATATGGAGGGGGAGACGGTCTCCTCGTATCCTCTGGACGACAGATACTATCTTGGCGCGGAAATTACGCCGGAAATGTGCGTTTTGCGCACTTCGCGCCAGACGGGGGATTATAGGGGCGGACTTACCCTGCTTGACAAAAACGGCAAGGTAATCGGGGATATCGCCCTTGAAGAGACGCAGATTGACGCTTTCTCCGCCGGCGGTTCGTACGCGGGGATACTTCAAGGCGGGGCGCTGGCTCTTTACAACGATAAGGCCGAGCTTTGCTTTTACGAGGAAAACCTTTCGGAACACAGGAATCTTCTTGTGACGGCAGACGGTTCTGTGTTGCTTATAGCGCACGACAAAGCGATTTGGCTTCAATAAAGAAGTGTTGAAAACTGCGTGTTCGCCTGCAAGGCGCGCGTAAGAAACGGGGGTTTAATATGTCTGTAGCCCTTAATTTGGCGGTGCTGCTGATTTTGGCGTTCTGCGTGTGGCAAGGGTACAAAAAGGGTCTTATAATGTCCATATGCAGTATCGTGATTGTCTTTATCTCCGCGTACGCGGCGGGGCAAATCGCGCGCCAGTACGCGGGCGACGCGACAGAAATCATGGCGCCGGTTCTGGACTGGCTTCCGGATATCAAAATCGACGAGGCTGTTGACGAAGTCGCGGGCGGGCTTGGCCCGATAAGCCAGATTACGGACGAAACCGTTCTAGGAGATATTGCCGACGTCGCTTTTGAAAAGATCGGTATCACGGGGGCGTTTAAGGAGATACTGACCGAGAAGGCTTTGGGGGAATTGTCCGGCGACGTTACAATAAGACAGGCAATCGCGGACAATTTCCTTTACGGCGTCTCATATCTTTTACTGTGCGTGTTTGCCTTTATCGTAACGCTTATCCTGCTTACGCTTTTGATTCACTTCATAAGCGCGATGTTTAAGCTTCCGGATTTCAAACTTGTCGATAAAATCGGCGGAGGGGTGCTTGGTCTTGTTTTCGGGATGTTTGTACTTGTCTTCTTTGGATGGGCGCTTCAGTTTATCGGGGTGTTCCTGCCCGCCGAGTCGTTTACGGGATCCGGACTGCTGCGCGGATTTATGAATATGGGCTGGCTTAACGGCCTTCTAAACTTTAAACCATAGGGGAAACTTCCAATGAAAAGCAACAGAAGCCTTAATATCCCTAATATCCTTTCACTTTTCCGGATATGCATGATCCCCGTTTTTGTGTACGCCTATGCGACCGAGCGCCCGACGCATTATTTCGCGTTTGCCATCTATGCCGTTTCCCAGGGAACGGACGCTCTGGACGGATACATCGCGCGCAAGTATAATATGATAACACGTCTTGGGCGCGTACTTGACCCGCTTGCCGATAAAATGATGTCCTTTACGGCGCTTGTATGTATCGTCGCCACACACGCCTATATTTGGTGGGCCGCGGTTGTCATGTTCCTTAAAGAGGTGCTTATGGGGATCGGCGTGGTTCTGCATTATAAAAAAATCGCAGAGGTGCCGTCGTCGAATATCTTCGGCAAATTGTCAACTATTTACTTCTATCTTATGTTTATTGCCGTTTTGCTGTTTGACAAAGACTTTAACGGCACTGTTATGATTGTTTTGTGCGCGGTGGGTGTCACGCTTACGCTTGTTGCGTTTGTCACTTACGCGGCTGATTTTATACGTCTGATAAAGGTTGATACAAAAAAACCGGATTCGCGACAGGAAAGGGATGAGGCGTAAATGCAACCCGCTATTTGCAGCCGCTGTAAGGAAAACGTGGCTGTTGTGTTTTTAACCAAACTGGAAAACGGCAAAACCTCAAGCGAGGGGCTTTGCCTTAGGTGCGCGCGTGAATTGGGTATCCAGCCCATGAACGACCTTATCAAAAGAATGGGCATCAGCGACGACGAGCTTGACGCCCTTACTAAAGACATGACCGAGGCGCTTAACAATCCCCAAGAGCTTTTGGGGCTTGCCGCGATTGACGGCGACGACTCCGGCGACGAGGAAGAGGACGGCAAGACCGCCACCTTTCCGTTCATCAACAAGCTCTTTTCGATGCAGCCCCATGAACAGCCCGAAAATCCGCCGCCTACGCGTCCCGGACGTGACCCCGAGCGCCGCGAAAACAGCGCGCCCAAGCGCAAGTTTTTGGAAAACTACTGTATTTCCCTTACGCAAAAGGCCAAAGAGGGGAAGCTTGACCGTATTGTAGGGCGCGCGTCGGAGATCGAGCGCGTCGTGCAAATTCTGAACCGCCGCCAGAAGAATAACCCATGCCTTATCGGCGAGCCGGGCGTCGGAAAAACCGCCATTGCCGAGGGGCTTGCCCAACGCATCGTTGACGGAGCCGCCCCGATGAAGCTTTTAAGCAAAGAGGTATACCTGCTTGACCTTACGGCTCTTGTCGCGGGCACACAGTTCCGCGGCCAGTTTGAAAGCCGCATGAAGGGACTTATCGAGGAGATACGGCGGCTTGGCAATATCATACTTGTCATAGACGAGGTGCATAACCTTGTCGGCGCGGGGGACGCGGAAGGTTCTATGAACGCCGCGAATATCCTTAAACCCGCGCTTTCGCGCGGAGAGATACAGGTAATCGGCGCGACGACCTTCTCCGAATACAGAAAGCACATAGAAAAGGACGCGGCGCTTGAACGCCGGTTTCAGACCGTCACGGTGGCCGAGCCGTCAATTGCCGAATCCGAAGAGATAATCGCGGGCATCGCCCATTATTACGAGCAGTTCCACGGCGTAAGGATTCCGCGCGAGGTAGCGCGTCAAGCCGTGGCGTTAAGCGAACGGTATATCACCGACCGCTTCCTGCCGGACAAGGCCATTGACCTTATCGACGAGGCATGTTCCGACCTTAACCTTAAAAGCACGGTAATCCAGCAAGGCGACGCGCTTCGCGGGAAGATTGACAAGGTGCGCGGCGAGCGCGAGGCGCTTATGAACGCCGCGGACAACAGTTCCTACGCCCGGCTTGCCGAGCTTAAAAGCGAAGAGCTTGTCCTTGTCGGCAAGCTTGAGGAAGTTATGAAGGACGGCGCGCCGGAGTTAAGCGTTGAAAACCTTGCAAACGTTATCGAGCAGTGGACGAAGATACCCGCGTCAAAAATCCGCGAGCAGGAGTTTCAGCGGCTTGAACAGCTTGAAAACCGCCTTAAAAGCCGCCTTATCGGCCAGGACAAGGCTGTTGCCGCCGTGGCCGCCGCGATTAAGCGCAACCGCGTCGGGATTTCGCCGAAGCAGAAACCCGTGTCGTTTATCTTCACCGGGCCGACGGGCGTTGGCAAGACCGAGCTTGTTAAGCTGCTTGCCCAGGATTTGTTCGACACGCCGGAATCCCTTATACGCCTTGACATGTCCGAGTTTATGGAAAAGCACGCGGTGTCCCGCATAATCGGTTCGCCCCCCGGATACGTCGGCTATGACGAAGCCGGACAGCTTACCGAGAAGATACGCCGCCGCCCGTACAGCGTTGTACTTTTCGATGAAATCGAAAAGGCGCACCCCGACGTGCTTAACGTGCTTTTGCAGATTTTGGATGACGGACATATTACCGACGCGCATGGACGGCGCGTGAATTTTGAAAACACGATTGTCATTATGACCTCCAACGCCGGAAGCGGCGATAAGGCAAGCGGGGCGGTGGGCTTTAACAGGACGCTTACCGAAATGAGCCGCGAGCGCGCCATGAAGGCGCTTTCGGATATCATGCGCCCCGAGTTTATAAACCGCGTTGACGAGATTGTCGCCTTCCGCGCGCTTGAAAAGGTCGATTTTGCCGCGATTTGCGGCATCATGCTTGGCGACCTTTCCGCCGTTCTTGAAAAAAGGGGAATGACGCTGAAGTACGGCGGCGACGTCACAGAATACCTTGTAGATAAATCCTATTCCCTGAAATACGGCGCGAGGAATCTGCGCCGCCTTATCCAGAAGGATATCGAAGACCCGCTTGCGGCCGAGATGGTGCGTAACTATAATTCCTCTCCGACCGTGGTTCACCTTTCCGCCGCGAAAGACGAAAAGGGAGAGGCAAAAATCGAGATTCGACTGCTGTAAAAAAGGGGAGGCCGCCAGTTGGACGCGGCCTCTTTTTTCTAGGGAGGTGCGGGGCGTGGAGAATATCCGCCGGTGGCGGCTTATCCTTGGCGAGTGCGCCGAGGCGGAATTTGCGCCCCCGCTGACGGGCGACGACGAGATTTTGGACGGGGCGCTTGCCGCGATTTATGATAAGACATCGGGGTTTTCCTATGGCGGCAAGGACGGAACAAGCGGAAAATCCGTGCCGTTCATCGCAAAGTGGCTTGGCGACATTCGTCGCTTTTTTCCGGAAGAAACACTCGTTGTCATTCAAAATGACGCAATAAATCGACAAAATATGACACAGTTGCTTACCGAGCCGGAACTTTTGAAAACCGTTACCCCGGATATAAACCTTGTTACAATGCTGATTTCACTGAAACATAAAATCCCGGAAAGGGCGAAAGACGCGGCACGTCAGGCAGTGCGTGAAGCCACACGGAAAATCCTTAAAGAAATCGAGCCGGAGCTTAGACAGTCCGTCAGCAGCGCGACAAGGCTTCGCGCGCACTCGCCTGTGCCGTCAAGCGTCGTGGACTGGCATGCGACCGTTAAGAAAAACCTTGGACGCTTTGATAAGGAAAGGAAGGCGTTAATCCCGGAAAAGCTTGTATATTTTCGGCGCGGGGTACGACAAAACCCTTGGCGCGTTATACTCGCGCTTGACCAAAGCGGCTCGATGGCCGAGTCGGCGGTTTACGCGTCGTTGGCCGGGTGCGTTCTGGCGTCGCTTCCGTCGATAAAGACCCATGTTGTCGCGTTTGACGCGCAAGTCGCGGATTTGACGGAAAGCTGTCTTGGCGACCCGGTTGATTTGCTTTTCGGTCTTCAGATTGGCGGAGGTACGGATATCGGTAAGGCGCTTGCCTATTGCGCGGGGCTTGCAACAGTTCCCGAACGTACTTTGCTTATTTTGATAAGCGACCTTTACGAGGGGGGAAGCCGCGCGCGGTTTTACGGGCAGATGAAGGCGCTTACAGACTTGGGCGTCAAGTGCGTTTGCTTACTGGCGCTGTCCGACAAGGGGCGTCCCCGCTTTGACGAAGCAAACGCAAAGGCTTTGGCCGAAATGGGCGTACCCTGCTTTGCCGCCGCGCCGGGAACGCTTTCAAAGGTAATCGCGTCCGCGATAAACAGCCGATAGTAACCGCGCGTTTTACTTGATTCTTGTATCGCGGTGTGATACAATGCCATGGACTTAGCAGGGAGGTGTTTTGTTTGGATGATAACCGCGCGGACAGTTCCGCAGTTGTATACGAACCTTGGATGACCCTTCACCCAAACATGACCTTGCAGCAGTGGCAGGCGCACCGCGACCGCATGAGCGCGTCCGAGTGGGAAAGCTATCGCGACGCTTGGCGCGCGGAATATATGCGCATTAAGACAGCGCCGCAGACATCCGTATCCGCACCGATTCCCGCGCCTGTGCCGCAGCATATGGCTGCGCCCGCGCAGGGAGTTTACTACGGGTCTGCCGCGCCGGTGAGAGCAAAAAAACGCACAAACACAAGAAAGTTTTTCGGCGCGATTTGGCCGTTCTTTGTGTATTTGGGCGTTAGCACGCTGCTTAGTATTATCGTGATACTTGTGCTTTTTATTGCCGTTGTCCCGTCAATTGACTACGGCATGGGTTTTGACGAGCTTTATAACAGGATTATGGCGATGCTTGTGGAATGGAGCTTCTATCTGAATGTCTTCATACAGGTATCCTTGTTTTTGGTTTTCGCGGCTTTCTTTATAAAATATAAGAAACACGCCCTTACATCGGCGCATCCGGGGATTCGGGCGTTGGATCTGGCGTTTGTCGGGATGATTGCTTCCGCCGGGCTTTGGCTGCTTGTAAGCGGGGCGCTTTCGGGGCTTGACCGGATTATCCAGCGGTTACTGCCGGACTTTCTTTCAAATCTCAACGATCTTATGGATAATCTTTTGACCTCGGGGCCGGGTTGGCTTTCGGTCTTAAGCATTGTGGTTTTCGCCCCGCTTCTGGAGGAATTTATGATGCGCGGCCTTGTGCAGAAGCGGCTTAGCCGCTTTATGCGCAAATGGCCGTCGATTCTGATTGCGTCGGCGCTGTTCGGGATACTGCACGCCGGGCCGATCCAGGTGACGTACGCCTTTGCCCTTGGCGTATTTCTTGGGTGGATTTATAACCGCTGTGACAATATCCTTGTTCCGATATTTGCGCATATGGCCTTTAACGGCATGAACTTTATCCCGGTATTTGCTGAATTCGCGGTGGATAGCCCGTGGATAAGCGCGCTTGTCGGCGCAGGCGTCGCGGCGGCGGCTATTCTCGGGTATCGGGTGTTAAGCAAGCCCCTTAAAAGAAAATACTGCATCGTTATCGGCGACGGCATGGCCGACCACCCGGTCAAAGAGCTTGACTGGCGCACCCCGCTTCAGGCGGCGAACATCCCGGTGATGGACGAACTGGCCGCGCAGAGTGTTATCGGATGCTTGCGCACAGTCCCCGAGGGCGTTCCGGCGGGAAGCGACACCGCGATTTTAAGCGTCTGCGGCTATGATCCGCGCAAATGCTATACCGGGCGCGCCCCGCTGGAGGCGGCGGGGGCGGACGTACCGCTTATGCCGGGCGACGCGGCGTACCGCTGTAACCTTATAAGCCTTGAAGACGGGGATATGCCCTATCACGAAAAGCGGATACTTTCACACAGCGGCGGTTCGGTTGACGGAGAAAGCGCCCTTGCCCTTATGCGGGATTTGCTTGAAGACCCGGAATTTGCCGCCGCCGCCGGGTACTACAGGGTATCGGTTTACCCCGCGGCGTCATTCCGTCAAATCGCCGTACAGCAAGGTGTTGACGTTACGGGCTTGCTTGCCGCGCCGCCGCACGACCACCTTGGCGAGGCTATCGGGCCGCTGCTGCCCAGATACGGCCCCGCAGACTCGCTTAACACACTTATGCACATTGCGCATGTGTTCCTTGACAGGCATGAGATAAATGAAAAGCGCCGCGCGGAGGGCAAGCCGCCCGCGAACGGCATATGGTTCTGGGCAGAGGGGACTGCGGCTTTTCTTCCCCCGCTTAAAGACAAGTATAAAAAGCGCGGCTTTGTTGTAAGCGCGGTGCCGCTTGTGCGCGGAATCGGCGCGCTTGCCGGAATGGAACGCGTTATTATCCCCGGCGCTACGGGCGAGCTTGACACCGACTTCGAGGGGAAAACGGACGCCGTGCTTCACGGGCTTAACAGCGGCTTTGACTTCGCCGTTCTGCATATCGAGGCGCCGGACGAGTGTACGCACGCGGGCGACCTGGAAGGCAAGCTGCAAGCCATCGAGTGGCTTGACAGCCGCGCCATAGCCCGTCTGAAACAGGGGCTTGACCGCGCGGGTAAGCCGTACCGCCTTTTAATACTAAGCGACCATCTTACCCTTACCGAGACGCGCGGACACAACGGCGAACCGGTGCCGTTCCTGCTTTACGACAGCCGCGCCAAACGCAAACCAATACCGCGCGGCTTCAGCGAAGCGTCATGCGAAGAGTCCGGCATCCTTATTGAAGAGGGCCACGAACTGATAGGAAAACTGCTTGATAATTGACAATTATTCTTCTCAAAGCGTTGCCGGTTTTTCAATAAGATTGTCACGCATGGCGCGATTTCAACAATTGTCAATTGTCAATTGTTCATTGTCAATTAACATCAGGGGTGAGCGGATGGGACAGGCTGTTTATAAGCGGGTTCTTGTTAAAATAAGCGGCGAGGCTATGGCGGGCGAGGACAGCGTGCTTGACTTTAAGCTTGTGCGCGAGATTGCCCAGGCGATTAAGGATTGCGTCAGTCTTGGCGTAGAGGTCGGTATCGTTATCGGCGCGGGCAATATATGGCGCGGCGCGCGGGACGGCGGCGGGAATATGGAGAGAAGCCGCGCCGACCATATGGGGATGCTTGCCACGATGATAAACTGCCTTGCAATGGCCGACGTGCTGGAGTCACTTGGCGTGGACGTGCGGGTGCAAAGCGCGATAGATATGCGCGCCATTGCCGAGCCGTATGTCCGCCTTCGCGCGATGCGGCATCTTGAAAAGGGGCGCGTTGTGATTTTCGGGTGCGGGCTTGGTATGCCCTTCTTTTCAACCGACACGGCTTCCGTACTGCGCGGGATGGAGATAAACGCGGATATCGTGCTTCTTGCCAAGAATGTGGACGGGGTTTACGACGACGACCCGCGCAAAAACCCGGACGCGAAAAAGTACGATTTCCTAAGCCCAAACGCGTTTCTTACTCAGAATCTTTCCGCGATGGACTCCACCGCCGCAAGTTTGTCGATGGACAATAAAATCCCGGTGCTTCTGTTCGCGCTTAAAGACCCGGAAAATATAGTACGCGCCGTGAAAGGTGAAAATATCGGTACGATAGTAAGAGAGGAGAAATGAACATGCCAGCCGCCAGTTACCCGCACTTCGAGGAAAAATGCAAAAAGACGCTTGAAGCCCTTGCGCACAATTATGCCACCATACGCGCCGGACGCGCCAACGCCGCGGTACTTGACCGCATTTTTGTGGACTATTACGGCGCGCAGACCCCAATCGGGCAAATCGCCTCGATCTCCACGCCGGATCCGCGCAGTCTTACCATATCCCCGTGGGATCAGGGCGCGCTTAAAATGATAGAAAAGGCAATCCAAGCCTCTGACCTTGGGATAAACCCCACCAACGACGGCAAGGTCATACGCCTTGTCTTCCCCCAACTTACCGAGGAACGCCGCAAAGACCTTATCAAACAGGTTCACCGCTTCTGCGAAGAGGCCAAGGTGGCCGTGCGCAACGTCCGCCGCGACTGTATTGAAGAGGCCAAGGCGCAGAAAAAGCGTTCCGAAATAACCGAGGACGACCTTAAAGACGCCGAGCGCGACCTTCAAACGCTTACCGACAAAGGGATAAAGGATATTGACGAGCTTACCGCCAAAAAGGAAAAAGAGCTTATGGAGGTCTAATTGTTCAGAAAAAAAGCGAAGCCCTCTCAGGCGGAAACGCGCGGGGACGACGCGATTCCGGAAAAGCTTCCGCGCCATATCGCCATAATAATGGACGGCAACGGGCGTTGGGCGAAGGCGCGCGGTCTTCCGCGAATGGCCGGACACGCCGCCGGAAGCGAGAACTTCCGCCGCATCGCTACGTTCTGCAAGGACATAGGAATTGAATACCTTACCGTATACGCCTTCTCAACCGAGAACTGGGCCCGTCCCGCGGATGAAATAGAGGGTATCTTCAATCTGCTTCGCAAGTATCTGGACGAGCTTTTACAGAAAATGGTGCGCGACAGGGTGCGCATACGTTTTTTGGGCGACGTCAGCGTGCTTCCGGCGGACATAAGGGAAAGCATACGCCGCGCCGAAGATGTAAGCAAGACGTTCGAGGGTGTGCTTGTAAGTCTTTGCGTGAACTACGGCGGACGCGACGAAATCCTTCGCGCCGCGCGTATTCTCCAGGCAAGCGGCGGGGAAATCACGCCCGAAAGCTTTTCTGCCCAACTGTATACTTCCGGGATTCCCGACCCGGAAATTTGCATACGCCCAAGCGGGGAAATACGCCTTTCAAACTTCCTTCTTTGGCAGACGGCGTACACCGAGTTTTTCTTCACGAAAACGCTTTGGCCGGATTTCTCCCAAAAGGAGCTTACGGCGATACTTAACGAATACACGCGCCGGAATCGACGGTTTGGAGGTGTTTGATGCTTCTGCGCACAATTACCGGGCTTATGCTGCTGCCGCTTCTGCTTATTCTGCTTTTCGCGCCGCTTTGGGCGGTGACGCTTGGAGTTGCGGCCATATCAACCCTTGCCACGTACGAGGTGTTAAGCCACTGGCCAACGCCGATAAAGAAACGGATACGGCTTGCCGCGTGCTGTCTTACCCCGTTTGTGTACACGCTCATATACTTAGACGTGCAGCCATATTATTACATGGCGCTTTTCTTTGTGTTTTTGCTTCTTATGTTTTTCGAGGTGTTGGCGGATTACGACAACTTCGGTTTTTTCGGGCTTGTGGGCGTATGTTTCTGCGGGGCGGTGTTTCCCGCGCTTTACTCGTCTATGGTTCGTATCGCCGCGCTTCCCGACCATGCCTTTCTTGCGATAATCCCGTTCCTTATAACGATAAGCAGCGACGCGTTCGCGCTTTTCGCGGGAAAGCTTTTCGGAAAGCACAGGCTTGCGCCGGTTGTAAGCCCGCGCAAGACAATCGAGGGTTCTGTCGGCGGATTTGTGTGCTGTGTCGGCGTTATGCTTGGCTATGGCGCGGTGGTAAGCCTTCTTGGCGCGCAGGTTGATTATCTAAGACTTTTTGTCTACGCGGCGGTGGGCGGAGTATTGGCGCAGACGGGGGATTTATCCATGTCCGCGGTGAAGCGAAGCCTTGGCATAAAGGATTTCGGCAAAGTTTTCCCGGGACACGGCGGTATACTTGACCGTTTTGACTCGCTTCTTTTCGTCGCGCCGATAGTGGAGATACTTATTTACAGCCTTCCGGCGGTAACGCTGCTATGAACATATCCCTTCTTGGAAGCACCGGAAGCATCGGAACCCAGGCGCTTGAGGTTATGTCGGCGCTTGGGCTGCGCCCCAAGGTTCTTGCTGCGCGCCGCAGCGTAAAAAGTATCGAGGAGCAGGCGCGGCGTTACCGTCCAAAGCTTGTCTGTTTGGAGGACACGGGTGCGGCTCGCTCGCTTAAAACCGCCCTTGCCGACACGGACATACGCGTTGTCGGCGGGCGGGAAGGCGTTATAGAGGCCGCGTCGTTTCCGGCGGCGGACGCCGTGCTTAACGCTATGGTCGGAATGGCGGGACTTGAACCCGCGTTGGCGGCGGTAAAAAGCCGTAAAACGCTTCTTCTCGCCAATAAAGAGGCGCTTGTCTGCGGCGGGGCGATACTGACCGCGGCGGCGCGGGACACGGACGTGCCGATTATCCCGGTCGATTCCGAGCATTCCGCCATCTTCCAGTGCCTTCAGGCGGGCAAGCAGGGTATACGCAAGCTTATCCTCACGGCCTCCGGCGGCCCGTTCCGGGGCTGGAACCGGGAAAGGCTTGCGGGCGTGACGCCGGAAATGGCGCTTAAACACCCGAACTGGAATATGGGGCCGAAGGTTACAATCGACAGCGCGCTTCTGCTTAACAAGGGGCTTGAGCTTATAGAGGCTATGTGGCTTTTCGGTATGCCGCCCGAACGCATTTCCGTGGTTATCCACCCGCAAAGCGTCATACACTCGCTTGTCGAGTACGAGGACGGCGCGATGCTTGCCCAGTTGGGCGCGCCGGACATGCGCGTTCCGATACAGTACGCGATAACCTACCCAAGCCGCAAGCCCTGTCCGGGCAGCCGTTTAGATTTGGTAAAGGCGGGAACACTTACCTTTGAAGCGCCGGACATGACGGCATTCCCAAGTCTTCCGCTTGCCTACAGCGCGGCGGAGAGGGGCGGCAACGCCGGGGCGGTCTTCAACGCCGCCGCAGAAACGGCGGTCGGGGCGTTCTTGGACGGCAAATGCGGCTTTAACCGTATCCCCGAACGGATAGAGTACGCGCTGTCGCGGTACACGCACATTGATAACCCGACCCTGCAAGATATTCTGGAAACAGACCGCTTTGTTCGCGGGATGAAAGGTGATTGAATGAGTACAGTCCTTTCCGTGCTGATACTGATACTGATAATGGGCATTATGATAACCCTTCACGAGTTCGGGCATTTTATCGCCGCACGGATTTTTGGCATGGAGGTGCGCGAGTTCGCCATCGGCATGGGTCCGGCCATCTATAAGCGCAAGCGCAAGGAAGACGAGGAAGGCAACCCCATAGGCACGGCTTTTTCACTGCGCGCGTTCCCGATTGGCGGCTTTTGCGACCTTGGCGAAGACAGCGAGTCCGACAACCCCAGAAGTTTTGTAAACAAGCCGCGAATCCAGCGCTGCATCGTACTCGCGGCGGGTTCCATAATGAATCTGTTGCTTGGGTTTTTGGTTACGCTTATCCTGTTCCTTGCCTACGTCGGCGGGAGTTACCAAACGACAAAAATATCCGCGCTTGCCGACGACTTTCCGTACGGAAATCAAATTCAGGTGGGCGACGAGATTGTAAATATAAACGGCAACGCGATACACACCTATACAGATCTAAGAATTTTTATCGCCAGAGACACGGATAAGCCGTATACAATCACATTCAGACGCGACGGGAAAACCTTTAAGGTCAATAATATTGAAAGAACGCTTACAAGCGAAAACGGCGAACCTGTAATAGGCATGACGTTCGGCCATTGGGATAAGCTTACTCTGCCGCGGGCGTTTGAAAACGCGTGGTATACGGCGACCGGATATGTCCGCGTCGTGCGGGTAAGCCTTTCCGACTTGTTCACCGGGCGGGTAAAGCCCACCGATATGATGGGGCCGGTCGGCATAGGAAGCGAGATAAACAATATTGTTACCCAAGAAGAGAGCTTCGGTGACGTTGTCAGTAACCTTGCCAATCTGACGGCGCTTCTGTCGGTCAACCTTGCGGTGTTCAACCTGCTTCCAATTCCGGCGCTGGACGGCGGGCGGATTCTGTTTTTGTTTATCTCCTTCCTGCTTCTTAAAATCCGCAAGAAGCCGTTAAGCCCGACTGTCGAGGGCAGGATTCACGGCGTTATATTCCTTTTGCTGATTGGACTGATTATATTTGTCTTCTTCAACGACATCATGCGGCTTGTCGGCGGATAAAAAGCGCGTAACGCGCCAGATTGCCGCCGGAGGAACCGGGCGCGCGGCGCGGGTGCTTATCGGCGGCGGCGCGCCGGTTACGGTGCAGTCCATGTGCGACACCGACACGCGCGACGCAAAGGCCACGCTTGCCCAAATTGAAAAGCTTTACGAGGCGGGCTGTCAGATAATCCGCGTCGCCGTCCCGGACGCCGGGGCGGCGGAGGCGCTTGGGCGCATTTGCGCGCAAAGCCCGCTTCCGGTTGTGGCGGACATACATTTCGACTTCCGCCTTGCGCTTGCGTCGCTGAAGGCGGGCGTTTCTAAAATACGCATAAACCCCGGCAATATCGGTGAAGCGTCCCGCGTCAAAGCTGTGGCGGACGCGTGTAAAGAGCGTAATGTCCCGATACGCATTGGTGTGAATTCCGGGTCTGTCTCGCGGGAAAAGCTTGCGAAAATGCCGCTTGAGGACGCTATGGCGCAGTCCGCGCTTGAACAGCTTGGACAGTTAGAGGCGCTTGGCTTCCAAGACGTGTGCCTGTCGGTGAAAGCGCCGTCCGTAAAACAGACGCTTGCGGTTTACAGGCGCGTCGCCGCGCTTACCGACGCGCCGCTTCACCTTGGCGTAACGGAGACGGGGACAAGCTTTATGGGGATTGTCAAGTCCGCCGTCGGAATCGGCGCGCTTCTGTGCGAGGGATTGGGCGACACTCTGCGCGTAAGCCTTACCGCCGACCCGGTTGAAGAGGTGCGCGCGGGAATCGCGATACTTAAAGCCTGCGGTCTGCGCAGAGAGGGGCTTGAGCTTATAAGCTGCCCGACCTGCGGAAGATGCCGGATACGGGTAGGGGAGATAGCGAACGCCGTGGAGCGGGCGCTTGACGGGGTGAAAACGCCCGTCACAGTCGCGGTCATGGGGTGCGCCGTCAACGGCCCCGGCGAAGCTCGCGCCGCGGACATAGGACTTGCGGGCGGCGACGGCAAGGGCGTTATCTTCAAAAAGGGCGAAATAGTGGAAGCCGTATCGGAAGAACATATGCTTGCGCGGCTTTTGGCGCATATAAAGGATTTTATTAAACAGACGGAGGTAGCCACTTCGCATGGATAAGAAGCGTTTTTCCGCCGTGTTTGACATAACCCCGCCCGGGGCGGGAGATCCGCTTGTTCGCGAGGCGCGTCTTTCGCAGAAGAACAGAAGTTTGGTGCTTCAGCTTTATGACGAGACAGGCACGCTTACCGCGCAGTGGGTTGACGGGGTGAAAGCGCAGCTGCTTCAACTATTTGATTTAGTAAGCGTTGATATTAACCTTGAACGCGCCGCCGCGCCGCGACACTCCACGGCGGCGCACACGCGCGTAAAGGCGGAAAACCCGGGAAAAGACGCGATGATTTTCGGAAAAGCGTTTTCCGGTAAACCAACGCCGATGGGCGACGTCGTGTTCGCGGAAAGCCGCGTGGTTGTGCGCGGCTGGGTCACGGACATGGACAGCCGCGACACCCGCGACAATAAAAAGTATTATTTACGGTTCGATTTGGGCGACGTCACGGGCGCTGTGCGCGTATCGGGAATGTTTCCCGTGGAACAAATCCGGGTGTGCGACCAAATTGAAAAAGTTCTTAAAAGCGGCGACCTTTTAGAGGTTTCCGGGAAAATGGAACTTAATACGTTCCGCGATGAAACCGAGTGGCTTCTGCGCCCAAGCGCCATACGCCATATCCCGCGCGCCGCGCGTACGGACACGTCCGAACATAAGCGGGTAGAGCTTCATTTACATACGCAGATGTCCCAAAAGGACGCGACTACCCCGGTTGGGGACGCGATACGCCTTGCGGCCGCGTGGGGGCATAAGGCAATCGCCATTACCGACCACGGCGTTTGCCACGCTTTCCCCGATACGATAAGGGCGGCCAAGGAGACGGGCGTTAAAATACTGTACGGCGTAGAGGGTTATATGCCTTCGGAAGGGAAGCGCAATAACCACATTATCCTTATCGCGAAAAACGATACAGGTCTTAGAAACCTCTACAGGCTTGTATCTGAATCGCACACCAAGACATTTAAAAGAAGGCCGCTTATACCGCGTGAAACGCTTATCGCGCGGCGCGAGGGGCTTATAGTCGGCTCGGCCTGCGAGGCGGGGGAACTGTTCCGCGCGATTGTGGCGGGCAGACCGCGCGAAGAACTGCTTGAATGCGCGCGGTTTTATGATTATTTAGAGATACAGCCGATTTGCAACAATAAATTCCTTGTCCGCGACGGTCTTGCGCGGGACGACGAACACCTTCGCGATTTCAACCGCACCGTTGTTTCCTTGGGCGAAGAGCTTGGGATTCCCGTATGCGCCACGGGCGACGTGCATTTTCTTGAACCGGAGCACGAGATATACCGCCGTGTCCTGATGGCCGGGACAAGCATGTTAAGCGCCGACCCCCTTCCGCTTTATTTCCGCACGACGGACGAAATGTTAAGCGAGTTTTCATACCTTGGCTCGGAAAAGGCGCTTGAGGTCGTCGTGACGAACCCAAACGCCGTCGCGGACAGCGCCGAAAAGATAAAGCCCGTGCGCGACGGCGAGTTCTCGCCGGAAATAAAGGGCTCCGCAAAGCTTTTGACAAAGCTTTGCTATGACAAGGCTCACGCGCTGTTCGGCGCGGAGCTGCCAGAGCTTTTGAAGACGCGCATTGAAACCGAGCTTGGCTCGATTACCAAAAAGGGCTATGACGTCATATATATAATCGCCCAAAAAATCGTGCAAAGAAGCCTTGAACAGGGGTACTACGTCGGTTCGCGGGGTTCGGTCGGCTCGTCCATAGTGGCGTTCCTTGCGGGGATTACCGAGGTAAACGCCCTGCCGCCGCATTATCTGTGTACAAGAAGCGGCTGCGGATTCTGGGAGTTCCCGGACGAGGACGCGCGCGCGGGCGCGCTATGCGGCGTGGATATGCCGGACAAGCTTTGCCCCAAATGCGGAAAACCCCTTACAAAAGACGGGTTTGACCTTAACTTCGCGACATTTTTGGGGTTCTTCGCGGATAAAAAGCCGGACATCGACCTTAATTTCTCGGACGAGTATCAAGAGCGCGCGCACGCCCACACCGTCGAGATTTTCGGTGAAAGCCAAGTGTTCCGCGCCGGGACGGTAAACACGCTTCAGGCCAACAACGCGCGTGGTTACGCGAAGAAATACATAGAAAGCCAAGGCTTGCCCTGCGACAACCCCGCCGAGGTAAGCCGGCTTGCCCAGGGATGTATCGGCGTAAAAGACACCACAGGACAGCATCCCGGCGGGCTTGTCATCGTCCCGCGCGGGCTTGATATAAACGACTTCTGCCCCGTACACTACCCGGCCAATGACAGCGAAAAGATGATAACGACGCATTTTGACTACCACTCTATCGAGGAAAACCTTTTAAAACTTGACCTTCTTGGGCATAAAGACCCGACGATGATACGGGCGCTTGAGCATATGACGGGCATAAGCGCAATGGACGTCCCGCTTGACGACAAAGAGACGATAAGCCTTTTCCGCTCGTCAAAGGCGCTTGGCTTTGAGGACGACCCGATTTTGGGGCCGACGGGCGCGGTTGCCGTGCCGGAGTTCGGGACGCAGTTTGTGCGGGGAATGCTTCTTGCCACAAAGCCGACCTGTTTTGAAGAGCTGCTTCGTATCTCCGGCCTGTCACACGGCACGGACGTCTGGATGGGCAATCAGGAAGAGCTTGTGCGTAAAGGCGTGGCCACGCTAAGGCAAATAATTTGCTCGCGCGATGATATTATGCTATACTTAATATCCCTTGGGATTGACAATAAAACGGCCTTTAACATCATGGAATCCGTCCGCAAGGGAAAGGGGCTTACCCAAGAGTGGGAGCTTGAGATGCGCCGCGCCGCCGTGCCGGAGTGGTATATAAAATCCTGTAAAAAAATACAGTACATGTTCCCAAAGTCGCACGCCGTGGCTTATGTGATGATGGCGTTCCGCGTGGCGTGGTTCAAGGTACACCGTCCGCTTGCGTTCTACCGCGCCTATTTTACAAAGCGCGCCAAGCATTTCGAGGCGCCGCTTATGACCGAGGGTATCGAGCAGGTAAAGCGCCGCATAAAGAACGACCGCGCCGTTAAGGACGACGGCGATAAAGATAAAAACAAGCGCAAGGAACAGCTTGTCACGCTTGAGGTCGTATACGAGTTCTATCTGCGCGGCTTTACCTTTAATCAGGTGAGCCTTCAGCATTCGCACGCGACGGATTTCCTTGAGATTGACGAAAAGACGCTGCTGCCGCCCTTTACCGCGCTTCCGGGTCTTGGCGAGGCGGCGGCGGAGAGCATTCAGGCCGAGCGGGAAAAGTCCTTCTTTTTATCCATAGAGGACATTCAAAACCGAACCAAGGCCAACAAGGCCCATATAGACAGCCTTCGCGAGGTCGGTGCGCTGTCCGGCCTTCCGGAAAGTGCGCAGATATCACTGTTCGCCCTGTAGGGGACGATGGCAATTGACAATTGACAATGAACAATTGACAATTTTGGGGATGATTTGTAGGGGCGGCCATTGGCCGCCCGCGCATCCCGGCGGCGTATGTGGGACACGGGCGCGTAGGGGACGATAGCAATCGTCCGTAGGGGCGAACAGCGTTCGCCCGTCTTAAATGCGGGGCGTTTGGCTGGCATTGGGTGTTTCGCGGGCGGTTGCGCGCCCTTACAATGGCGGACGAAGCAGCAGCAGAAAGGACAAATCATATGAATAACCGATGGATCGGCATACCTTCCGGGCTTAAAGACGAATTGGGGCAGGAGACGGCGCGGCTTGGCGGGATTGGGCGGCGCGTCATTTCCGCCCTTGCCGCGTCCGGGTTCACGCAGATTCAAACGCCCGTGCTTGAGTATTACGACCTTTTTATCCACGCCGGTCTGCCCCTTCCGCAAGAGGCAATCCTTAAAACCGAGGATCGCGCCGGGCGTATGTGCGTTATGCGCCCCGACTCTACAATCCCGGCGGCGCGGGTCGCGGCGACAAAACTGCGCGGCGACGAAAGACCGCTTAAACTAAGCTATGAACAGCCGGTTTTCCGCGTCCAACCGGACGGGAAAATCGCCAAGTACGCCCAAGCGGGCATAGAGTATATCGGCGCGGGCGGCTCTGACACTGATATCGAGGTTTTGCGCCTTTTGCTCGGTACGCTTCGCGGTATTGGACTGGAAACGCTTCACCTTGAAATCGGACACGCCGGGCTTATACGCGCGTTCCTGCCCGAACTTGGCCTTTCCGAGGACTCGCAGGCGGATTTACTGCATGCCTTCGAGCGGCGCAACTTCGCCGTAGTGGGCGATATATTGGCTCAATGCGGCAGCAGGGAAGAGGCAGAGGGGCTTTACAACCTTGTCATGCTTTCGGGCGCGGGGGACTGCGGCGGCGGCACGAAGCCAATCCAAAACGCGCGGGCGCGCCGTATCCTTGACGAGCTGAACGCGCTTATCCGCGCCCTTAGCGGCGAGGACGCGGCGCTTGACTGCGCTATGGTAAGCCGCATGGACTATTACACGGGGCTTATTTTCCGAGTATACGCGCCCGGCGCTTCGCGTGAAATTGCCGTCGGCGGACGATATGACGCGCTTATGGAGAAGTTCGGACAGGCAGAGCCGGCGATTGGGTTTGTGCTTGATATTGACGCATTATCGGGATTGGAGGCGGTTTGTCATGAATAATGACGCATTGTTGCGCATTGCCGTAACAAAAGGCCGCCTTCTTGAAAAGAGCATAGGCATGTTCGAGCGCGCGGGCGCGGACTGCGCGGCGCTTCGCGCCCCCGGACGCAGACTTACCCTGCCGGTTTTGGGAAACATCCCGTTCGAGGTTGTGCTTGCGAAAGCGCCGGACGTAATCACCTATGTAGAGCATGGCGTGTGTGACTTCGGAATTGTCGGCAAGGACACGATTCTTGAGCTTGGCAGCAGTTTTTACGAGGTTTTGGATTTGCGGTTCGGCGCGTGCCGCTTTGTGCTTGCCGTGCCGGACGGCACGGACTTTTTCGGGGGACTGCGCCACCGCACGGTGGCCACGAAATATCCCAATGTGACACGAAATTTCCTTGAGAAAAAGGGCGTAGACGCCGACATCGTGAAAATAGAGGGTTCGGTCGAGCTTGCGCCCATACTTGGCCTTGCCGACGGAATCGTCGATATTGTAGAAACGGGCGGCACGCTAAGGGAAAACGGGCTTGCGCCCATAGAGGACGTGGCGTACGTAAGCGCGCGCCTTATCGCCAACATTGCCGCCGTTAAGACAAAGAAGGCGCTTGTAACGGACTTTATTAACATGTGCAAGGGGGCGCTTTAGATGCTTACGGTCGTCCGGCATAATTCACCGGAACAGGCGCGCCGGTCAGAGGAGATGCGGAGAAAGCGCGCTGTCAGCGAAGCCCAGGTTTCAGAGAAGGCACAAAGCATAATAAGCGCGGTTGAAACAGACGGCTGGGACGCCGTAACGCGCTTTTCGCTTGAGTTTGACAAGGCCGCGCCCCGCGCGGTTTCACGCGGGGAACTTGAAGAAGCCCGTGCGCGCTGCGGCGCGGACGTTACAGGCGCGATGGAACACGCGGCGCGGAATATACTTGACTATCAAAGGCGGCTTGTTCCCTCCGGCGCTGTTTGGGAAGGGCCGGACGGCGCAAAGCTTGGCCAGCTTGTGCGCCCGCTTGGCTGTGTGGGGATGTACGTGCCGGGCGGAACGGCCGCGTATCCGTCAAGCGTGCTTATGAACGCCTGTCCGGCCAAGGCGGCGGGTGTAGAAAGGCTTATCATGGTAACGCCGCCCACGCGGTTTTTGAAGGACGAGGTGCTTGCCGCCGCCCTTATCGCGGGCGTTGACGAAGTATACGCCGTCGGCGGTGTACAGGCTGTCGCGGCGCTTGCGTTCGGCGCGGGGCCGGTAAGCGCCGCCGACAAGATTGTCGGCCCCGGGAACGCTTACGTTCAGGCGGCAAAGCGCATACTGTACGGCAGAATCGACATCGACATGACTGCGGGGCCTTCCGAGGTGCTTGTCCTCGCGGACGCAAGCGCCGACCCCGGTAATATCGCGGCGGATCTGCTTAGTCAGGCCGAGCATGACGTACTGGCGGCCTGTTATCTTGTTACGACCGACGAAAAGCTTGCGCTTGCCGTTAACGAACAGCTTTCAGCCCAGATTGCGCGGCTTTCCAGAAGCGAGATAGCGCGGATATCCCTCGCGGACTTTGGAACGGCGTTTATCTGCGAAGACCTTGACGAATGCGCGGACTGCGCGAACGCCCTTGCGCCGGAACATCTGGAGCTTATGGTCAGTGACCCGGACGCGCTTATTCCAAAAATCAGAAACGCGGGGGCGCTTTTTGTCGGGGCATGGACGCCCGAGCCTGTCGGAGACTACATCGCCGGGCCAAGCCATGTGCTGCCCACCGCCGGAACCGCGCGGTTCTTCTCGCCGCTGTCGGCGCTTAGTTTTGTAAAATACATAAGCTATATCGAATATGACCGCGAAAGCTTTTCCAAACACGCGGAAAAGGCCGCGCTTATGGCCGACAGCGAAGGACTTGACGCCCACGCCGCTTCGATTCGCAGAAGGCTTTAATCGGGCGATTGTTGCGCAGCGCGAGAAAACTTGTTATAATGACCCTATACAAACAAAAAACGCATGGAGGGATTTGCACCGATGCTTAGAAGCAAGACGCAAGTCATAGCCGAGTTTAAAAAGAAAATATCCAACATGTTTGGAATACCGTTTGAAGAGGCGTCTGTGGCCAATCGCTATGCGGCGCTGGCGGCGGTTGTCCGCGACGAAATAAACGAAGATTGGGTTGAAACAAACGCCAGATATACGCGTAAAGACGAGCGCCAGGTGTATTACTTCTCGCTTGAGTTTCTTACGGGACGCTTCCTTGAGAATAATCTTCTGTGCCTTGGCGTGCGCGATATCTGCGAAGAGGCCCTTGGCGAGCTTGGCGTTGACCTTAACGCGCTTTTGGAAACCGAACCGGACGCCGGGCTGGGCAACGGCGGTCTTGGGCGTCTGGCGGCTTGTTTTTTGGATTCAATGGCCGCCTTGGGATATGCCGGGCATGGCAACGGCATTCGGTATAAATACGGTCTTTTCACGCAAAAAATCGTTGACGGCTATCAGGTAGAGCTGCCCGATAACTGGCTTCGCGAGGCGAACGCGTGGGAGATACGCAAACCCGACAAATCCGTCGAAGTGCTTCTTGGCGGGCGCTGTTATCCCGTGCCGGAAAAGGACGGGTCGCTTAAATTCATCTACGAAGACGCGCTTCGCGTACGCGCGGTGCCATATGATATACCGATAGTCGGTTATCGCAATTCGACAGTCAATAACCTAAGACTTTGGAGCGCCGAGGCGGCCTCGGACGAGGACGACCTTGACTTTAAAAGCTTTTCGCGCGGCGACTATGTAAACGCCGTGTATGACCGCTATGCCATCGAGGCCATAAGCGAGGTGCTTTATCCCGACGACTCGAACTATAATAACCGCGAGCTGCGCCTTAAACAGCAGTATTTCTTCGTGTCCGCCGGACTGCAAAGCATTGTGCGGCATCACATGCGCAAAAAGGAATTCAAAATCGCCGAGCTTGACAAGCATATTTGCATACATATCAACGATACCCATCCGTCGCTTGCTGTTCCCGAACTTATGCGCATCCTTATGGATTCCTGCGGTCTTGGCTGGGACAACGCATGGCGCGTAACTACCGGCATCATTGCCTATACAAACCATACAATTATGCCCGAAGCGCTTGAAAAGTGGCCGATAGACTCATTCCGCGCACTGCTTCCGCGTATTTACATGATCGTAGAGGAAATAAACCGCCGGTTCTGCGCGGAAATGCTCCGCCGTTTTCCAAGCGATCCCGGGCGCGTGGCGCGAATGGCAATCATCGGCGACGGCGTTGTGCGAATGGCCAATCTGGCCATAGTAGGCTCGTTCTCGGTCAACGGCGTCGCGGCCGTGCATACCGAGCTTCTTAAAACGCATGTGCTGCGCGATTTCTACGAGCTGTACCCGGAAAAATTCAATAATAAGACTAACGGCATAACGCACCGCCGCTGGCTTCTTAAATCGAACCCCGCGCTTTCGGAACTGCTTTGCGATACCATAGGCAGCGCCTGGATACGCGAGCCGCAGAGACTTGCCGAGTTCGAGCGCTTTAAGAACGACGCGTCAGTGCTTACGCGCCTTACGGAGATTAAACGCGCAAATAAACAAAGGCTTGCAAAAATCATACTTGAGAAAAACGG
Source organism: Oscillospiraceae bacterium (assembly GCA_031271665.1). Taxonomy (GTDB): domain Bacteria; phylum Bacillota; class Clostridia; order Oscillospirales; family UBA929; genus WRLJ01. The sequence goes on along the minus strand of JAISVI010000022.1, from coordinate 10,285 downwards.
CATCTCTATAGATCCAAACTCTATATTCGACGTACAGGTTAAGCGCATACATGCCTATAAACGCCAGATACTTAACCTTCTTCATGTGCTTCACCTTTATTTCCGGCTTCAAAACGGCGACGACATCGGCACGCCGCGCACATTTATCATGGCGGGCAAGGCCGCGCCAAGCTATTATTACGCCAAAAACGTAATAAAGCTTGCAAGCGAGATAACAAGGCTTCTTGCCGCCGCCCCAAGCTGTAAAGGAAAACTTTCGCTTATTTTCCTTGAAAACTACGGCATAGCTCTGGCCGAGCATATTTTCCCCGCCGCCGAGGTAAGCGAGCAGATTTCCACAGCCAGTAAAGAGGCGTCGGGTACCTCGAACATGAAGTTTATGATGAACGGCGCAGTCACTATCGGCACCGGCGACGGCGCGAACATTGAAATCCGCAACCAGGTGGGGGATGAGAATTTTATAAGTTTTGGACTGTCCGTGGACGAAGTGCTTGAATATTACGCGCACGGGAATTACTCCTCGTGGCAGGTTCTGAACTCTGACCCGCGTCTTGAGCGCATACTTGCGTTTATCCGCAGCGGCCTTGGCTGTGAGCATATTCCGGCGGACGAATTTATCAACATTGCGCGAAGCCTTCTTGACTATAATGACGAATTTTTTGTCCTGCGCGATTTTTCCTCTTATGTCCAGACGCAAGAGAAGCTTGAAAAGATGTATCGCAGCACCAAGCTGTGGTCAAAAATGTCTCTTATGAATATCGCGGGAAGCGGTATATTCTCTTCAGATAACACTATAACGCAATATGCCAATGATATTTGGCATATAACGCCCACATGCGAAAAAGAAAGGCCGTCCACCTCGGTCAGGCCTGCGAAAATCGGCAAAACCTGAAAAAGATAAAGCGGCCTTTTATATATAGCGGGGGGTGACCCGCAACCCTATGTTATGTCAGGAGGGGTCTTTGGGTGTTTGGCCACGAGCTTATAATAGCCCCCTCGCTTCTTGCGGCGGACGCGGCAAACCTTGGCCGCGACGTGAACGCCGCGAAGCGCGGCGGCGCGGCGATTCTGCATTTTGACGTAATGGACGCGCATTTTGTGCCAAATCTAAGCTTTGGGCCGCATATCTGCGCGGCATTGGCGCGTGTAACCGACATGCCGCTTGACGTACATCTTATGGTGTCCGACCCGTCGGGTCTTACGGATGCGTTTCTTGACGGCGGCGCGGCGCTTGTTACCGTCCACGCCGAGGTGGGGGACAGTGCCGTATCCGCGCTTCAAAAGGTCAAGCGGGCGGGGAAGTACGCGGGAGTGTCAATAAAACCCGCCGCGGACATAGAGGCGGTCTTGCCGTTTCTGCATCTTGCGGACATGGTTTTGATTATGACGGTCGAACCGGGCTTCGGGGGGCAGAGTTTTCTTCCCAACTCGCTTTCGCGCATACGCGCAATGCGTCAGCTTCTTAACCGCGAGAAGCCCTCTTGCCGCCTTCAGGTTGACGGCGGGATAAACACGGAAAACATCCTTGGCTGCGCCGCCGCGGGCGCGGATATTTTCGTTGCCGGCAGCGCCGCGTTCGGCAAAACCGAACAGGAAACCGAGCGAAAGGTACGCGCGCTTAAGGCGGCCCTAAACCTCACATAAACCTCACAATTATTTCCCTAAAGTTCGCGGTTTTACCTTTCGATATTAATCTTAGAATTGGAGGGAGCCGAAATGAGTGTAAAGTCTGTAGGAAGCAGCTTGGTAATGCCGCCCGTCGCTCCGCCGCAGGTAAATACGGCGAACGCGGCTCAGTCGGCGAACAAATCGTCGCTTTATATCATACCGACGCCCGCAAAGGCAGATATGAGCATGACGCCCACGCCCTCCGCCACCTACTCCAAGGCAGATGTGTCCGAAGCCAAACCCAACGCGCAGGATATGATTTTAAGCAGGATGGCGGAACGCATTATCACGAAACAATACAGCGAGGGTAATCAGTTTTATAAATTGCTTTACGGTCATATTGCGCTTCGCATCGACCCGAACCTTCGCTCGAAGGGCATGGGGCCTTCACGCGAAGAGCTTCTTAAGCACGCGCGGGAAATGGTCGGGGCAAACGGCCCGTTCAGCCCGGAGAACGCCGCGTCCCAGATCGTGGACTTCGTCCGTCAGCAGTCCGAGAACGACAGCGCGAAGACCGAGCGTTACCGCGCCGCCGTGCAGGACGCTTTTGCCCGTCTAGCCACGATGACCGGCGGGGATATGCCCGAACTTACACAAAAGACTTACGACGCCGTGATGGAAGGGTTTGACGCCGTGGCAACCTCGGCCTCGCCCGTCACAGCCCCGATTGCGGCAGGCGGATAACATTAAAAACACCCCAAAGCGGACAAATGCGAATGCGTTTGTCCGCTTTGCCATTTTATGTCAATCGGTAGTGAAACTTGAAAAAAGTATTGTACAAGCATAGACTGATATGCTATAATCTTCTTGTATAAAATGCATGGGCGTTTTTATTCGTTATTGGGAGATAGTGGACTATGAACATTGCAAAACAGCTTGTTGATAATCGGGTTGACAATATTGTCGAGGAAAACCCCGAGTTCTTTTCAGACATCGCCGACGTGGAAAGAAAGAAATCAAAAGCTTTCCTATTATTGGCTGTGGCTTCATATTTGGAGATAGAGGTTTCCGACGCACTTCAATACATTACTGATGGGGGTGCCGACGGGGGATTTGATGCAGCGTTTATAGCTGAGGCCGAAGATTCACAATTAACGGTTATTCTTTTTCAAACAAAATATACTAGGGATCTTTCAAAGGATGCAAATTATCCTGAAAATGCAATTGTAAAGGCCATAAATGCAATCAGTTGTGTTTTTGATCCTAACAAACACATAGATCTTAATGAAAACAGCAAAACCGTTTTAACCGATATCCGGTCATATCTTTTAGACGGATACATTCCTTTTGTTACGTTTGTATGTATAAACAATGGCATTAAATGGGACAATTCAGCACAACAACACATAGACAATAATTTTGGAACTCAAAAGCAAGTCGTATTTGATTATTATAATCACGAAAATATTATAGCGCGCACTATGAAAATAAAGGGTATAAACGCATCTCTTCAGCTAAAGGGAAAATCTATCCGCGAAGATTTTAATTATAAAAGTGTTATACTTGGCAGACTAAGTGTCAAAGAAGTCCATCGGCTTATGAAAGAAGAGGGTGATAAGCTTCTTGAGAAGAATATCCGTAAATTTCTTGGAAGAAACCTTGTGAATGAAGGGATTCGCAACACCCTCTTGCAAGAAGATAATCGGAATAATTTCTTTTTCTTCAACAATGGTATTACCATTGTCTGCGAGAAATTTTCCGCGAACTATTTACAGGACAAGGATTGGATTTTAAAAGCCGATAATATACAAATTATCAATGGGGGGCAGACCTGTAAAACAATTTTTCATACATTGGAGGATAACCCTGACATTGATTTTACTGATGTAGATGTTCTTGTGCGTATTTATGAAGTAAGTTCTGATGAGAATGTTGTTCAAGATATTACCTTGGCAACCAACAGCCAAAACCCTGTTGATTTCCGGGATTTAAAATCAAACTCAGAAGAACAGCTATTATTGGAACAAGGAGCCACTCAATTAGGTTATGTTTATAAACGGAAAAGAGACAGCCAAATTAATCAAATTTGGTCTGAAATCATTCCTTCATCTGTTGCAGCAGAGTCTGTGTTAGCCATTTGGAGAAACCGACCTCATTTAGCAAAACATAAGAAAAACGAATTTTTTAATAATTATTATGATATTATTTTCAAGGATTTAAATGCCGCTCAAATGATATTGGCGGTTTTAATCTTCCGTTATTGTGATAATAATCGAAGAAAACTCTCTGCGAATTCAGAAGTACAAGCTACGCGTAAATATAGTCAGTATTTGCTTTCAATGATTATTGGAAGCAAATTAATGATGCAATTCAATTTAAAATTTGACCAGCTATCGCATAAAAATTTTAAAGAAGTTAAAGAGTTTTTTGAAGAACATAAAGAAAAACTTTATGCCGATTGTGAGAATTATTTAATTGGCCGTCTGCATGATAGCCTTAGCTTTATTGGTCATTCATTGAAAGATATGGATGGGCGTACAATTGCCGCTGCTTTTAGGCGACATGAGATTGTTGAACAATGTTTGAACAACATCAATCTCTTGTAATGACAAACAAGGAGTACACCCTTAGATATATATATAATAATTAGGAGGGTACACAGATATGCAAGCAGGGGAATCGGATTACACCGACGGTCAAAAAGTCTGCCAAGTGGTAGTAGGGAACATCGCGAAGGTACTGGTGGGGAAGGAGGGGGCGGCCGAGATGGCGCTTCTCGCGCTTTTGTGCGAGGGGCATGTGCTTATCGAGGACGTGCCGGGCGTCGGCAAAACCTCTCTGGCGCAGGCGATGGCAAAAAGCGTTGGATGCTCGTTTAAGCGTATCCAGTTCACCCCGGACATATTGCCGTCCGACATTACGGGCTTTTCCATGTTCAACCCCAAAACAAACGAGTTTGAGTACAGGCCGGGGCTTGTAATGAGTTCGTTTATTCTCGCGGACGAAATAAACCGCACCTCACCGAAAACGCAGGCCAGTCTGCTTGAGGTTATGCAGGAAAGCCAAGTTACGGTTGACGGTATAACACACAGCGTCGGCGAACCTTTTATGGTCATAGCCACACAGAACCCGCTTGAATACGTTGGGACTTACCCGTTGCCGGAGGCGCAGATGGACCGCTTCCTTTTGCGTATTTCCCTTGGCTATCCCGCAAGGGAAGAAGAGGGGGGAATACTGCGCAGGTTTAAGGAATCCGACCCTCTGGACGAGCTTACGCCCGTTATACAGGCAAAACATATTCTGGCGCTTCAACAGCTTGTCCGGGGTATCCGCGTGGAAGAAACCCTTTACGAGTACATAACGGACGTGGTTCGCGCCACACGCGAACACCCGGATATCGAGCTTGGGGCTTCGCCGCGCGGTTCGCTCGCGCTGTTCCGCGCCGCCCAGGCGCGCGCCCTTTCCCGCGGAAGGGGCTATATGCTGCCGGACGACGTTAAGGCTATGGCAGAACCTGTATTGGCGCACCGCCTTATTCTTCGCCAAGAGGCGCGACTAAGACGCGTAAGACAGTACGACGTTATTTCTGAAATACTGTCACGCATATCGATTGCCGAGGTCGTACGTGGCTACAACGCTTAAAGCAGACCGGGTCGTAAGACAGGCAGTGAAGGTCAAACGAAAAAAAACGCGTTCCGATTTGCGCGGATCACGAATTACCTTTATCAGCATAATGCTTGGAAGTGTGCTTCTCGTGCTTCTTTTTGGCGGGACGCTTGCTTTTGCGTTGCTTGGCCTTTGTGTGATTGCGTTTGCATACGCAATCGTGCATGTAATTGCCGCCGCGTTGTGCGTGAAAATACAGCAGAGGCTTGACCCGCGCGATATCCAAAGGGGCGCAAGCGTTGAGTGGGCTTTCGCCGTGTTCAACAAAGGCCCTTTCCCGCTTCCATGGGTGCAGATTGTAACGGCGCCGTATGCCGAACTTGGGGAGATATCCGGGAAATATAACGTAAGTGTTCTTCCTTTCAGCAGTCATATCCACAAGCAAAGCATTGTTTTCCCTCATCGCGGAGAGTACACTTTAAGCGCCAAAAGTATGGGCATCTCCGACCCGTTCCGGCTGCTTCGCATAAGCCGAAGATTGACGCAGGATATGCGCGTTACCGTGTGGCCGCGCCTTCATACGCTTACGCGCTTTTCGCTGTCGCGCCTTAGCGAGAAAGAGCGTCCGCGCCTTACGGCGCTTGATTCGGACGAAACTCTTCCGGAGACAAGGCCGTATATTCCGGGCGATTCCATGGCGCGTATACATTGGAAGCTTACTGCCCGCCGACGTGAACTTACAACCCGGCTTCTGGCGCGCGAGTCAAAACTGCGGGTGCTGTGCGTACTCGATCTGCGGCCGTTTTTGGCACTCGACCCGCTTACCTGTCAGGATACGGTTATCGAGGCGGCGCTTGCGGCGTCCAGATTCGCGCTTACATGCGGGGCGGAACTTACATTTACTTGCGACACGGGGCAAGTGCCGATTACGCTTACCGCGTATGAGGCGGCGGGATTTGACCGCATACATCATTTATGCGCGACCGCAGCTTTCGATTCCACAGTCTCGCCAAGTGTGCTTATAGCCTCCGCGTCCAATTCACAAATTGCCGCAGGCGCGCATTATGTAATGGTTTTCACATGTCAGAATACGGACGACGAATTCTTCGACGCGCTTCCGCAGGGTGCGTACGCCGATATTTTCCGTGTAAGGCGAGAACCCGGCGAGAACCTGCCGCTCTCCGACAATCAGGGTCACGTCCGCATGTTCCCGCTTGACCCCAATGGCGACCTTGTCGCCGGAATGGAGGGGCGGAATGAATCCTGACAGCCGCGGATTAAATAACGCCGGGGCGGGAGCTTATCGGGGCAGCCACAAACCGGAAGCCACCGACGCGCTTATTTCCGCCGCGATAAGCTTTTTGCTTTTGTGTACCTTAAAATTTACCATAGTGATTGAGTTTTCCGCATGGACGGTTTTGCTCTTTGTTCTTTTTTGGCATCTGCTGTTCTTCGTACTGTCATGGGTTCGCCTTTCATCTAAGACGATAGTCAAGATTGTTGTCATATTTATCGGCGCGGTCGCGCTTTTTACGGTGTTTGGCGGAATGAAGCCTGTAGTTGACTGGATGGGTGAATTTTTCGGTTGGATTGCGTGGTCAACCGAGCATAACGCGCCAAGATTCGCGACATACCGGACAATTGTCGCGGCGGCGGTATCGTTCCTGTTTTCGGCGGCAATGTTTATGCTGACGCGCTATCGCGCAAATGTGGGTATGGTTCTGCTTGTCGGTGTTTTCGTATTTATGGGAATGCAGTTTACGGGCTTTGTGTACCCGGAGTGGAATCTGTGGGGATTCCTTTTCTGCATCTTGTTGGTGGCGACAAAGCAAACCGATTGGCACAGCGGGAAAAGGTACAAGTTTCTTTTAAGCATGGCCCCGTCATGCGCGGTATTGCTGCTTCTTGCTTTTTTGTTTATGCCGTCGGATTTAAGCATGCGCGGTCAGTGGCTGGTTGACACAGCCGCGCGGCTTTTCGGAGATGAGACGCTTACTTCTGACATCGGGCTGTTTTCCGTGACAAAGGTCGCGGTGGGGAGTTTCGGCGGCGTGGAGAGCGAACTGGGCGGCGCGTTTGACCCATCTGACATAACAATGCTTTACCTCTCGGCCGACGAGCCGCTTTATCTTAAGGGGCTTTCCTCGTCGGAATACACGGGGCGAAGCTGGCGACAAGCGCCGCAGAACAGCGCAGAGTTTTCTGACGAATGGTTCAGCGGCGGCGAATATCCCTTCTACGACATAATGGCTCGGTACAGAATGACCTTCGGCGGCGAAGCCGCGTCCGAAACGGATAGAATAACAGCCGAACGCTATCAGCTTCCTTTAATGCTTAACGACCTTCAAGGAAGAGAAGCGCAAGGTATTTTGGCGCGCGAACCCGGATACGAATGGTACGCTTTGGGAAGCGCTACCGTCCATTATTGGGATATCGCCACAAGAAGCGTTTTTATCCCGTCCGGCTTTGCAAGCTTTTACCGTCCGCAGGAAGCAGAGGAGGGGTGGGAGGAACCGTTTAACATCGACTGGACGCAGACAGTTACAGCGGACGAAACGCAGCGAAAGGAAGACACATACGATTTTCATTACTTTAAATATAACCTTTCGCCCGAAGAGTGGGATGCGCTGCTTGATTTAAGCAATAGTTTTTACCCCATATACCAGATGTCCAGACCGCCCGCCTTCGACTCTGAAACGGCGTCTCGATTCTGGGAGACATATTTACAGCTTCCGGACACTCTGCCGCAAAGGGTGTACGATCTTACCGAGGAACTGACGGCGGGCGCCGAGACGATGCGCCAGAAGGCCGAGGCAATCGAGCAATACCTTTCGTCGCAGTTCCCGTATTCCACGGAAATGCCGGAAACCCCGCCGGGGCGTGATTTCGTGGATTACTTCCTGTTCGACGCAAGGCGCGGCTACTGCACTTACTACGCAACGGCGATGACCGTTATGTGCCGCATGGCGGGCATACCCGCGCGGTATGTAGAGGGGTTTGTGTTTAACCCCGAGAAATACCAAGGCTTTTACTACGCCAAAGCGTCGCAGGCGCACGCATGGGTAGAGGTTTATTATGGCGGCATCGGCTGGATTCCCTACGAACCTACGGCGGGTTTCGGTCAGGCGTTCCGCGAGGTTTACAGGGGGGAAGAACCCGAAAGCACCTTTACCCCGATAATCGGAGATGAAGGGTTGACCGAGGATCCGACTCCTCCGCCAACCCGTCCTCCCACGGACGTCTCCTCCGGCGACGATGCGCCCAACACGCGGGAAACCATTTGGGAATACGGGACTGTCTGGGTTGCAATTGCGCTTATTGCCGCTTTTGTCTGGATTGCGTATAACGGCGTCCGCCGAAACCGTTTCCGAAGCTGGCTTGCATGGACGGCTTACGGGATAAGGGGAGTGGCGCGGATATATAAGCGTTATCTGCTTATGCTTCGCCTTTTACATTTCACGCCTGTACGGACGGAAACGCCGCAGGAGTTTGCGGTGCGCTGCGGGGGAGCGCTGAACGATAACGGCGCGCTACTTTGCATCGCGGAGATACGCGGCCGGGCCGTCTACGGCGGGTTGCCGCCAACCGAAAAGCAGCGGCTTGCCGCGGTAAAAGCGATTGAGTTTCTTGAGTTGCAGCTGCGAGCCACCAAACGCGGGAAAATGCTGATGTTGCTTCAAAGATACGTCCTTGGAAGGTTGTAGGGCGCGACGCCCTCGGCGCGCCATCTGAATTACGGCGTTTATCTGCGGTCTGCAACGCACCCCACGGGGCGCGGCTGACGCATGAATGTCCAAGTTGCACAGACTAGATGTAGGGGCGGTCGTCCCCGACCGCCCGTAACTCCGGAAAATCCCGCAGGCGCGGGCGACCGAGGACGGTCGCCCCTACATGAGGATGCCGGTTTTTGTGCATTTTGTGTCTTCATGCGGTTGCCGTTCCCTACGGGGGAGTTGCGGATCTTTTTTGCGTCACTCCGCGCCCGCCTGTTTGTTAAGCTTCTTTTTGGCAATCTCTGAAAGCAAATCAAGAACGGGTACGCCCGCGTACCCCGCAAGCGCGGTCAGTCCGGCGGTAAGGAACTGCGAGGCTTCGAAATTCTTGCAAAGGATGTACACAACGATGCCCACGAACATAGACACAAGCGAGCCGGCAATGTAGTATGACACGGTTGCTTTTTTGCCGGAACCCTGCTTTTCAAGTTCGGATATCCGCCGGACTAGTCCGCCGAACGAGGCAAGGATTATGTTTATCAGCAGTTCAACAAAGTTAATTTGCATCTTCCTCACCTTGCTTTGCAGTTCCTTTGTCCTGTTCTGCGTTGCCCCCGCTGTCGCGTATACCGTCCTTGATCAAGTGATAAATACAGCCCTCCAACGTAAAGAGAAGCAGAAGCCCAATAAGGCAAATGGGGATAACCACGCCGTTGGCGTGAAGGTCGGGGTCTGCGTTAACGACCTCTCTGTCCACGGTCATAAACAGGCAATAGTCATACTCGTCGCTGTAATATCTGCTGTAGTACAAAGTTTCCTGCCTGCCGCCGTTTTTAAGCGAGATTTCACCCTCTCCCATTGCGGCGAAGGCGGAGTTGATAACGGTCATATTGTCGTCGTCCTCAAGCATTACGGACAGGTAATTTTGGTTTTCCTCGCTGCTGTGGCGTATCGCGCCGTCTTCGTCAAGCAAAAAAGTGACGATAGCGTCCTTCTCTCCAAGGGTTTTGTTATAACTGTTTATTAAAACTGTATAGAGGTCGCTGTATTCTTTGGATGAATACCCCTGCGCCGTAAGTTCGCGCAGTTCTCTTGTGAATCGCTGGACAGAGCCGATGTTGGTATCATAGACGAATTTATAGGCCGTATCCTTAAAAAGCTGAATAGTGTAGTTCAAGAAGAACAGCGTACCGCATAAAACTATGACAGGCGTCAGCAGCAGACATCTTCTCAAGAATTTCTTTTTCAAAACGATTCCCCTTTCGACAAAAGATAGGGATAGATTCCCCGTTTCGATTATATGCCCTCCGGCGCTTCCGCGTTACACCGCAGTCGGCGGGGGTATATCGTTTTTAGAG
>JAISVI010000069.1 GCA_031271665.1 Oscillospiraceae bacterium | reverse complement strand
GCTTGACGGGCGACCGGGGGAGAGGCGGCATCTTTTTGATACTTGGCGTTGACATATGAAAAAAACAGTGTAAACTGAAACTTGGCGTTTTACATACTTTACCGGAGGTGTACATTATGATTGATACGGTTCTGTTTGACCTTGACGGCACGCTTTTGCCGTTCCGCCAAGACGATTTCGTAAAGGCGTATTTTTCGGAAATCGGAAAGGTTTTCGCAAAGTTGGGTTTCGACCCCCAACGCGCTGTTGCCGCCGTATGGGCGGGGACAAAGGCAATGGTTGCAAACGACGGCGCTATGACTAACTCCGGGCGCTTCTGGGAAACGTTCGCGAAAGCGCTGGAGGTTCCGCAGGGACGCCTTAAAGAGGTAGAGGACGCCTGCGACGCGTTCTACTCAAATGAATTTGACAGGGTGCGCGCCGTAATAGCGCCCACGGAAATACCAAAGCGCATGGTTCGGGGGCTTGCAAAGCGCGGGTACACGCTAGTTCTGGCGACAAACCCGCTTTTCCCAAGGTGCGCCGTGCAGACAAGACTTAACTGGATAGGACTTGACGCCGGCGACTTCAGTCTTGTCACGGACTATTCAAACAGTTTTTACTGTAAGCCAAACCCCAAATATTACGAAGAGATATTCAAAAAAACAGACAAAATTCCCGGCCAGTGTCTGATGGCCGGGAACAACGCCAAAGAGGATATGTGCGCCGGGACATTGGGCGCGGCGACCTTCCTCGTCACCGATTACCCCGAAGAACCGGACGGCGGATACCCGGCAGACCGCCAAGGAACGCTTGCCGAACTTGAGGAATACCTTTCATCGTTGTAGGACGCGACCCAGTAACCTCTTCGAAACCATAAATTGTCAATTGTCAATTGTTCATTGTCAATCGCCTTGCCACACTACAGCGCGAATACGGCGTCCTCGGTTTGTTCCTCTTCTTTCGGCGGGGGTGGGAACGCGTCCGCAGCGTCCGCTTCGGCGGACAGCGGGGCTTCTTTGGATGTCTCCTCGGATTGGGGGAGCTTTGATATGTGTATCGCGGATATTTCGTACGCGGTCTTCTCTACGGATTCCTCGCCGACATTCTTTACATAGCTGCGCGACTGGAAGCGCCCCTCTACCGACACGCTGTCGCCCACGTCAAGCTCCGCGCTCATACGGGCGCAGATACCCCATGTGATAACGGGCAGATAGTCCGCCCGCCCGTACGCGCGCGGAACGGCGATCATAAGGTCGCATATCTCCCGGCCAAGCGGCGTGCGCCGATATATCGGCGTCTTGCACACCACGCCCTGGACGCTGACGCGGTTCTCGGAAGATTCCTGCGAGGGGCGTATGACCTTCGCGAGAGTGGAAAGCACAAGGCGGCTTCCCTGACCGCTTTTATTGTTGAAGGAACGAAGCGCGCCCTCTATCTCGACACGCTCGCCGACGCCGGGGGAAAACATATGCAGCGCCGATTCCGATATAAGCACCTTTGAGATATCCCGCGTTCCGGAAAGGCGGACGGTGGATATCGTAAGGCTGAAATAGCGTACCCCGTGGGATTCGTGGGAATAGCGCGCTTCCTCTGATATCACGCCGCGCAGAAGAATACTGTTCATACCTGTCCCCCAGTCTTTGGTTTGATTAGGACATTATATGCGCCGTCTTTTACAAACAGAATGGCGCGGGGATATTATCTCCGCGCCATATAGCTATTTTCGCCGTCTGACAGCGCGCTTGTCGGAGTGCTGGCGCAGGTCGCTCATTTTGCTTTCCGAATCGCTCATAAATGCCTTCAGCTTATCTTCAAAGCTTTGCGGTCCCGGCTGTACGCCGCCCCTGCGCGGCGGCGGGCCGCCGTGCGGGTGATCTGGCCTCGGCGGCGGATCCGTCGCCTTTTTTATGGAAAGGTTAATACGCCCTTCGCCGTCGATACCAAGGATTTTGACCGTTACTTCCTGCCCCTCGGTCAGATGCTCGCGTATATCGTTTACATAGGTGTGCGCGATTTCGGAAATATGTACAAGACCGCTTTTGCCTTCCGGCAATGAAACAAACGCGCCGAATTTGGTAATGCTTGAAACTTTTCCCGCCACGACCGCGCCTATCCCGTTTTCCATATGCCCTCCTGCTTCTCTTCCTGTTTGTCTCTGCCGTACCTGCCCGCTTGCCTCCCCCTGCGGGGCAGGCACAACCGACAGCGGAGAGGGGCTTGTTATTTCGACGTATCCACAATTACGGTTTCACCGGGGAACGCAAAGCCAAGCATTTTACGCGCAAGTCTCGCCGCCTCTTCCGGCGAGAGTTCAGAGTCTATAACCTCCCGGTATCTGGCGCCCAGAACCGTCTGGTCTTCGATCTGCTCGCGAAGAAGAACCGCTTTTTCTTTTTCGCGGTTGATCTTGCCCTGTAAAGCGATCAGGGACACCACCGCGTAGAGAATAAAGACCAGCACCGCCGCCTTTATAAACACTCCCGACTTCTTTTTCTTTCTCACGATACTGCCCGTCCCTCCCGGCGTTGACTAAGAGCGCGTCCATGCGCCGCATCGTTTGCGGCGTTACTCTTATTTTACCTATTTTTAAATGAAATGCAAGTATTTTTTTTGCAAAACATACAAATTTTCGCGCCTGATAAAGTCCCGCGCTAAGCGGAAGCGCCAAAATCCCCAGAAGCGCGGCCAGACCGTCCGCAAGAAAATACCCGACCGCGCGTACGCCCGGACTTAAAAAGCGGAAATAAGACACCGCGCCAAGAACCATCCCCGCGGCGGCGAAAAGGCGAAGCTCGCCCCCACCGAAGGACATGGCAAACCAAAACGCGGCGGCGGCGCTTACGCCCCAGAACAGTATGTCCGACACAGCGGTAAAAATCTTCCCCCGAATCTTTGTGCGCATAATGCGCATAAAGTCGTACACAACCCCAAGCGCCGCGCCAAGCGCAAGAGCGCCGAGAAACTCAAGCGCCTGCCCCGCAACAGAGATATCCATCGCGCCTCAGCCGAAGATGCGGGAGAAGAAGCCGCCCTGCCTTGGTGCCGTGTCCTCGTACTCAAGCGTGTCGATCGTACCCTCGACACACAGTTCGCCGCCGTCGATATTAAGTCTTCCGACATGAAGCTCGCGGCCGCGGATTACAAGGACACCGCACGTCGAGGCGCATATCACGCTTGTCTCGTCGAAGCTTTCCACATCTAAAACGCCGGTTACGGAAAGTTTGCCGCGACCCTCCATAATAACGTGATGCGGCATATCCGCCGTCACAATACGCTCGTCCCGCATAAACGCGTCCCCCTTTAAGTGTGTTCACTTAATAATATGGGACAGCCTGCGGGGGTATGACTGCGCCTTTACGGAAGCTCTCTGTACATCTGCGCGGCGTCTTCCTTTTTGGCGAATTCCCTTACGCTTAAAACCTCGGCACGAAGGGTTTTCGCGCCGAAGCGGATTTCAAGCACGTCGCCGGCCTTTACCTCCTGCGACGGCTTCGCGGTTTTGCCGTTGACCGTGACGCGCTCGTGTCCGCACGCGTCGTTGGCGACGGTTCTGCGCTTTATGATGCGGGAAACCTTCAGATACTTGTCAAGCCGCACTGTCAACCCCCCCAAAAAAACTGACGCATAACCGTGTCCTTTTGCCCGGCAAAACGCATTTGTCTGCAACCTGAATCCCCTTACGGAACCCCGGCCCACAGGACGCGGTTCTGCGCGAACAGCTTCTGCGGGCCGGGATTAATGGCGTTTTATTTATTTACCGAGTCTTTAAGCGCTTTGCCGGGTTTGAACACGGGGGCCTTTGAAGCGGGGATGTTGATCTCTTCCTTGGTCTTGGGGTTGCGGCCCACTCTGGCCTCGCGCTTCTTGACTTCAAACGAGCCGAAGCCGACCAATTGAACCTTGTCTCCGCCCTTAAGCGCGTCGCCGATGACGTCAACCACAGCGTTGACTGCGCCTTCGGAGCTTTTCTTGGATAGGCCCGTCTTGTCCGCAACCGCGGAAATGAGTTCTGCCTTGTTCATGTAGGATCCTCCTTGTTAATGTTGCTTACCGCAGGATTCCCCGGCGGTAATTTTTATGCCATAGACGTAAAGTCTATAAGCCTTGGTTAGAAGCCCTGCCCTGTTCCCACGCCCCGAACTCGCCGATGAAACGTTCCAGACGCCCGTGCAGGGCAAGCTCTGGGTCTTCGCCCATGCTCTTCGCCTTTGCCGCGGCGGCAAACAATACGCTTCCCGCGTCGTCCCCGCCGCCGGACAGGTCTTGCGTAAATCCCGCGCGCGCCGCGCGGCTTAAAAGCTTGTCCGCCCGTAAAAGAGCCGGGAACGAGCGCGGGACAGCCCTGAGCGCGTCCGCGCCGGAAGAAAAGGATTTCTCCTTTTTCTTAATCTCTTCCCAGTTTTTAAGCACCTGCGCCGAGCCGCCCGTTTGAACCCCCTCGACATCCACGCTTGCCCCAAGCCTTTTCGCGCCGGAATCCCCGAATACATGCGGGTGGCGCGTTATAAGCTTTTCACAGACGGCGCGCATTACGTCCTCAAGGGTGAACTCGCCCTTTTCCTCGGCAAGGCGGCTGTGGAACACCACCTGGAGAAGCACGTCGCCCAACTCCTCGCGCAAGGCCGCCGCGTCGGCGCGGTCAATGGCGTCGATTACCTCGTGGGATTCCTCCAGAAGCGCGCCGCGCAGGCTTGCGTGATCCTGCTCTCTGTCCCAGGGGCAGCCCCCCGGCGAACGGAGAATCGCGACTATCTCCTTAAGCTTGTCCAGCCCCGGATTTGACCCGCAAACAAAATCTACCATACATTGTGCCTTTCTACAAGCCTTTTCTGAAACTTTTTTAATAAATGTGCAAAAATTCCGAAATTTTCTCAGATTTCGGGAAGAAGGACAGGTCTTCTTTAGTGAAAGCCCTTAAAAGAACGGCTAAAACTACATAACTTACCGCGCCAAACAAAACAGATGCCACAGTGGCGGCCTTGCCCCCCGCGAACGCGGACACGCGCCCGAAAAGCAGATAAAACCCCTTCGTCATCATTCCCATAACGGCCGCCGCTAAAACCGGCCTTACAAACACGCCCAAGAATTTTCTGCCCGCGCCGCCCCTCGCCAAGGCGGCCATGTTCAAAGCCGCTATCAGCGCGTAGCAGGCAAGCGTCCCCACAGGCGCGCCCATGATGTTGATTTCCGGCTTTCCGACAAGCGCCATGCTTAGTATGACTTTAAGACCCGCGCCCAAAAGCATTGTTACAACCGGCGTCACCGTCCGCCCCCGCGCCTGAAGCATGGCGTTCGTGACCGACACGATACAGGTGAAGAATGTCGATATGCCAAGCACCGCAAGCAGCGGCGCGGCGATCTCCACCGCGTAGGAGTGCTTTCCGTAAAGAAGGTCAAGTACCGGACCCGGAAGGAAAAACAGCCCCGCCGCCGCCGGCGCCGCCAAAAGCGCGGTAAGGCGCAGCCCCGAGGCGATAATGCGCTCTTCCGTAACGCGCTCGCGCCTTGCCCGCGCGGCGGCCACGGCGGGTACGATGCTTACGCTCATGGCAAGGATAAACGCGGGCGCGAGATTGGCAAGGGTTCTGGCATAGCCGTATGCGCCGAAATAATACTCCGCGCTTGCCCCGGTAAACCCCGCTCCGCCGCGAAGGCGCGCGGTTATGGTCATCGAGTCGATAAGATTGGCAAGCGATATGGCCACCGAACTAAGCGTTACCGGGACGGCGATACCGACAAGGCGTTTAAGCACGGGACTGCTTTGGGCGTCCGCGCCTTTTTTTACGCGGGGCGCTTTCACGCGCGCTTTGCGCCGCGCGAGAAGCATGTACGCCGCCGAGCCAAGCGAGCCAAGGGTGACGCCGCCTATGGCTGCGGCGGCCTTTATTTCGTCGCTTGCGCCCATGCTTACGGCGGCATAGGCAAGCGCCACGCCGCCCGCCGCCTTAATCCCCGCCTCAAGCGTCTGGCTTACGGCGGTCGGGGTCATGTCCCCGTGTCCTTGGTGAAAGCCCCGGTACGCGCCCGCGACGCAGACAAGCAGCATCGCGGGGGCGACGGCGCGTACGGAAGCGCCGATATTCTCGCTTGCCCCGGCGCGCGCGATAAACTCCGCGCCGAACAGCAGGAAAAGCGTCCCCATCGCGCCCAGAATCACAAAGACCCAAAGCGCCGTCCGCAATACGCGAAGCGACTGGTTGGGGCGGCCAAGCGCCTCGCTTTCGCTTACAAGCTTGCTTACGGCCACGGGAAGCCCGGCGGTGGAAAGAACGAAAACGGTGCTGAAGATATCGTACGCCGCCGTGAAATACCCGGAAGCCGCCGGGCCAAGCAGGTTTTGGATCGGTATCTTGTACACGAACCCAAAAATCTTCACGATAACGGTCGCCGCCGAAAGGACGGCCGCGCCGTACAGAAAGCCACGGCGGGTGTTTTGGCGCATATCGCACACAACCTATTTCGAGATTAGGCGGCGACATGTCCCGCTGCCCGGTATAAGCCTATGCGCCCGGGGCGGAATAAATTTCTGCGGATTTCCTGAACTCGCGCATTATCCTCTCCGCGTCCTGCACCTTAAATTCGCCGTTCTCGTAAAGGGATCTCCCGCGCGCCATCGTCATTACTACGTCCGAGCCGCGCGCCGAGTAGACAAGGTTTGAAACGACGTCGTGACAGGGGGTAAGGTGGGGTTTGTCGAAATCCAAAAGGATCAGGTCCGCGTCGCGCCCCGGCGCGATAACCCCGGTTTCGTCACCCCTGCCCTGTGACACAAAGCCGCCGTTCACGGCCATGCGCAGCGCCTGTTCGGCGGTGATAACCGTGGGGTCGTTTTGCGTGTATTTGTGCATTATCGCGGCGGCCTTGATTTCCTCGAACAGGTCATGGCTGTTATTGCTTGCCATGCCGTCGGTGCCAAGCGCCGCGTTAAGCCCCGCCGCAAGCATTTTTGGAACAGGCGCCGCGCCGCTTGCGAGTTTTTGGTTGCTTACCGGGTTATGCACCGCGCTTGCGCCCGCGCCGCGCATAAGCTCTATGTCGCCGTCCTCGACCCATACGCAGTGCGCGCACGCCGCGCGCACACCGAACAGCCCGGCCTCAAAAAGCACCCTGGCGGGGGTTTTGCCGTACTTTGCCTTGCACTCTTCATGCTCGCGCCTTGTCTCGGAGACATGCACGTTCATGCCAAGCTTTCTGTCCTTGGCGTACTGCGCCGTCTGCTCCCACAGCGCGCGATTGGAGGTGTACTCGGCGTGGACGGACGCGTCCACCATAATACGCCCGCCGTCCAGCATATGAAAGCGCGATTCAAGTTCTCTGGCCTCGGCGGCGCGGGGGTCGGCGGCAAAGTTAAAGTTTTCGTCGCTTGTCATAAGCGCACGGGTAAGGTTGGCTTTAAGCCCGCTTTCCTCGGCGGCCCTTCCCACGGCGAGACTATGGTCGTACATGTCCGTGAACGATACCGTGCCGCTTGCCGCCATCTCAAGCGCCGCCAGCGACACGCCCCAGTACACCGACTCGTCGGTCATGCGCTCCTCGGCGGGGAAGATATGCTTAAAAAGCCATTCCTGAAGCGCGTAGCCGTCCGCGTACCCGCGCAGCAGCGTCATCGCCGCGTGGGTGTGCGCGTTGCAAAGCCCCGGCATAAGCACCTTCCGCGCGCCTTTTATAACCCGGGCGGCGCTTTCCTCCGGCGGCGTCTGTCCCACAAAGCTTATCTTCTGCCCGGTGACGCCGACGTACGCGTCCTTAATCACGCGGAAAGACTTGTCCATCGTGACGGCCGTCACGCCGGAAAAAAGCGTGTCCATCACATCTCCTCCAGACAGGCGGTCACAAGGCGGGAGAATTTGCACTTAGCCGCCTCGGCGGCGTCAAGGACTTCCCCCTCGCTTAGTTCATGCCCCTCTTTGACCCCGGCGGCGGCGTTGCAGACAAGCGAGAAGCCAAGCACCTCCATACCCGCGTGGCGCGCCGCCACAACCTCCGGCACGGTGGACATGCCCACCGCGTCCGCGCCAAGCGCGCGGTAGGCGCGTATCTCCGCCGGAGTTTCGTACTGCGGGCCGGCGGCCATAATGTAAACGCCCTCGCGTAAAACTATCCCCTCGCGCCTTGCGGCGGCGCGGGCGCGCGCGCGCAGGGCGGGGGTGTAGACGTTCGTCATGTCGGGGAATCGCGGCCCCAACTCCGCGATATTCGCGCCGCGAAGGGGCGAAACGCCGAAAAGCTGCATATGGTCGGTGATAAGCATGATGTCGCCGGGCGAAAAGTCAAGGTTTATGCCCCCGGAGGCGTTTGTCACAAGAAGGGTTTCCGCCCCGAGAAGGCGCAGTACGCGCACCCCGTGCGTGACCGTGTCCATGCCGTACCCCTCGTAATAATGAAACCGCCCCTGCATAACGGCGACGTCTTTGCCGCCAAGCCGCCCGAACACAAGCCTTCCCGCGTGTCCCGGCGCGGTGGAGAGGGGGAAGCCCGGAATCTCGGCATAGGGTACGCTTACCGCGTCCCGGCATTCGTCGCCCAGAAAGCCAAGCCCGCTTCCAAGCACAAGCGCGACGCTTGGCTTAAAGCCGCCGAGTACGCCCCTTAGGTACCGCGCGCTTTCGTCAAGCGCGGGGAAAGCGTCCGCGCTCAAAGCGATTCCCCGCATCTGCGGCAGAACGAGTCCTTCTTGCCCGCCTCCAGACCGCATTTGGGGCAGCGCTTTACCTGCTTAAGTTCGTTATAGCGCTCTCTGAATTCCTTTATCTCTTCGTTTATCGCGTCAAGGCGCGCAAGCATCGCCTCGACGCTTTCGGTGTCCGTGTTCGGGTTTTTGTGCGCGGCGTAGACAAGCGCGCCTATGTCGCGGAAGATGTCTTTGCACTGCCCCTGAAGCTCGGCGATGTGAAGCTTGATCTTCGCGCCCTCGACAAGCTCGGCGGTCTTTTCCCCGGCGCTTTTCACCGCGCCCTCGACCTTGACGCCCGCCTGCGCCGCCCTCTTTTTGACGCGCTCGAAAAGATCCCTAATGCTGTCGTTCATGGTGTAACCTCCTGTATGTAAGTTTGGGTGATTAGGTCGTCAGTGCCGCAGAGAGTATTCGGTCACGTTATTTCTTCTCAAGTAAATCTATAATTCGATAAAGTCCCAAAAAGAAAACGGAACAGCCCAAGAGGATACAAAGCCCCCACCACTCGCTGTTCGTGAAATCACCGCCCAAAGCCCTTCGCAAAAGACCGATAAAAACAATGACCGCCACAACAAAGAGAAACATAGAAAAGATTAGCATGATTTTCGAGATATGCTTTTTCATAGCAGACACCTCCGTAACATAAAGTTTTCTTCGCAGCACCATTATCGCATAACCCGTCAAACGGGGCAAGCGCCGTCCGCGGATCGGGCAGTGTCAAAACACCCGCCGTCTGCGGACGGCACCCTCTTTTCTAAAGAGGGTAAGGAGTGGCGCTGTGCGTG
>JAISVI010000047.1 GCA_031271665.1 Oscillospiraceae bacterium | reverse complement strand
GGAGAAGTTCCGCCAACAGGCGCGCTGAACGTTCCGGCTACCGCGTTAATCGCCGCGTTCGCGTTGCCTTGCTTCAATCCGTCAGTCGCCGTAAACGTAAACCCGGTAACTTCGGGGTCGGTCGTTCCCGGCACATACGCCGCCGCCGCGATTTTAAGCGCGGTGCTGATGTTGCCCGCCGCGTCCTTTACGACAACATAGATGTCCTTTGCGCCAGCCGTAAGGGTTACGGCTTTGCCTGTTACTGCAGTCGCAGTTACAGCGCCGATTTCTGTTCCCTCTGCAACGGCTGTGTTGGTGGGCGGTGTAGCGTCTTTGTCAACTACAGTGTAGTATGCCGTTCCGGCTTCGTCGGTTGTGAAGCCGATTGTCGCCGCCGTGTCGCTTGTGCGGGCGACTGTCCCGTCACTAAGTACGGGGGCTGTCGCGTCGGGCGGCACAGGTGTTGCTGTGGGCGGCGCTGTCGTCGCGGGGGTCGGATCCGGGTTGCTGGGGGTGGAGGGTGCTTGTGTGGGCGCGGCGGTGGGGGCGGGGGTGGCGGATACGTCGGTGCCCGCCACGTCTTTGCCGCCGACGTTGGCGGTGACGTCGCCCTCTACCTTAACCGTGCCGGTGGGGGTCTGCGCGATAACGACGTCGTCCGCCGTAACGGTCGCGTTGGTAATCGCGCCCGTGCCGGTTACTTCCGCCGCCGCCTCGACGACAAGGTTGGTTATCTTGCTGCCGTTGGCGGTTTCGACAAGCGCGTCCGCCGCTGTGTCGGCGATTGTAAGCGCCGTGACTGTCGCGCCGCTTTCAAGCGTGACGGTCGATATGGGCGCGGCAACCTCGACGGCGGCGACAGTCGCGCCGCTTGATACGACGACCTGCGCGCCGACGGCCTCCGCCTCGACGACGACGCTGTCAATCTTCGCGCCGTTCTCGACGACAATTATAGAACTTTCGCCGTTCACGCGGGATTCCGCGACCTCGGTGCCGTTTTCGTAAACAACGCGCACCTCGTCCTTGGTCACGACGACCGCGGCGACTTTGCTGCTTTTGATATGTACGCTTTCAAGGCCGCCGCCCTGTACGCGCAGGATGCCGCCGATCTGGACGTTTTCAAGGTAAACGTCGCCGTCCGCCACGGCCTCGTCAACATAGACGTCGCCCGCGATGACAGAGTCTTTAAGCGTGACCCCGTCCGCCGCAAGCACCGCGCCGCCGTGGTTTCCGGAAACCACAGTGTCGGGGATGCCGTAGGTGTGCGTGTCTGTCATAAGGCAGTCAAGAAGGAAAACTGTCTGCGCGCGTGTAAGCTGGTCAAGCGCGATAAGCGCGCCGTCCGCGACAAGCGCGAAGTTCGCGGAAAGCGCCGCCGCCACGGACGGAATCGCCCAGTCGGCCACGCTTGCGCCGTTGGAAAGCTTGGTAAGCACGCTTGCGTCCGCCTTGCTGCGGTCATAGTACTTCGTGCTGCTTCCCACCGAGGTAAGCGCCATGTCCTGGGAAATCGGGCCCGAAGGCATCATGGTGTTGCCGGAACCGATGAAGTACCCGGCCTGAAGCGCGCGCGCCATATGCACAAGCGCCCACTGGGGAACGTCCGTGTATTTGGCGATGTCGGGGCTTTGCGCTGTATAGCCCTCGAAGTGGTTGAAGAACACCGCGAACTCCGCGCGGGTGATCTTCCTGTCCGGGGCGTACTCGCCCGGGACGCCTGTTCCGGCCATCCAGCCCTTGTCGATCCATTTGCGCATGACGCTTTCGTACTTGTGACCCACAAGGTCGTCGGCGTCAGCCGCCATCGCGGCCTGGAAAGGGATTGCGGCCAGTGTCAGCATTAACACCAGCGCGAGGGACAGGATGCGCTTTGCTTTTTGCATTTTTATCCTCCTTTTCTTTTGTGCAGACTTTCGCGGTACAGAACAAAACCCCACGGAAGTCATTGCCATATATTTTATGCAAAACGCCATGCAAGGTCAAGCCCTAAATATATGTATTATGTTACAGAAAATTCGACCTGTTTTTTTTTTTTTGTGCAGCCTCAACATATAAATATGCGCGCAATCACTTTCCGATTGCCCCCATACCAGATAAAATTGTTTTAATATGTTTTGTTGTCGCTTGCTCAATATGTTATTTGTGCATTGTCAAAGGCGTTTTTTGCCGCCCGCAATTCTCCGGGCTGCGGGATTGTGTAGGGCGCGACGCCCTCGGCGCGCCATCTGAAACACGCCTTTGTCATCACGCAAACGCCGAACCGCGCTTTGCGCGCTCCGGCTTTTCAGTATGAGGAAAAACTGCGGCGGAGGATATGTTCGGTTGTCCATGTGGTTAAATCAAGACGTTGACACGCGCAGGGCCGGGTTATATAATACCCTTCATTCTAAATTGACGGGGGAAGGTTTTTATGACGGAACAGCTTAAAGAAATGGGCGGACGCCTTGCGGGGCTTCGGCAGATTATGGATTATACAAGCGCCACTTTCGCGAAGGCTTTGGGCGTTTCCGACGCGGAACTTGCCGCGTACGAGCGCGGCGAGCGCGATTTCTCCTTCTCGTTTCTCTATAACGCCGCCGAGCTTCTCGGGGTGGACGTAGTAGAGCTTATAAGCGGGCAGTCCCCGCGCCTTAACACCCTTTCGCTTGTCAGAAACGGCGAGGGACTTAGCGTCGAGCGCAACAAGTCCTATATATATAAGCACCTTGCCTTCACCTTCCGCAACAAGCTTGCCGAGCCGTTTCTTGTCACGGTCGAGCCGAAAGGGGGTGAGTCCCCGGCGCCGCACTCGCACGAAGGGCAGGAGTTTAACTACCTGTTAAGCGGGCGCATGGCATTTCACATCGACGAAATCGTCCACGAACTGAACCCCGGGGACAGTATTTATTTCGACTCCTCAAAACCGCACGCCGTTCACGCCCTTGATGAAAGCCCGGCGACTTTTATCGCCCTGGTCATGGGGCATGAAAACCATTAAGGCACCTCTAAAAACCCCCGCTCCGGCTTGCGATGCTTGATGGCGGCAGACGTCTGCCGCCACGACGGCATAGCCGCCTGTTCGCAAGCCTGCGCTCGTTCGGTTCGGCTTCGCCGAACGCGAACACGGGTTTTTAGAGCGTCTAATAAAAAGAGGGAGCCGAAACAGATGCCGCTTTATGAAAAATTCACCGGTCGCCACCGCGACGACTTCGTCACGCTTAGCGACATAGAGAAAAACTATAGGATAACCGTGGACGAGGGGTTCAACTTCGCCTATGACTGCCTTGACGTCTTGGCCGCAGAACAGCCCGACGCGCTTGCGCTTTTGTGGCTTTCAAACGACGGCGAGGAAAAGCGCTTCACATTCGACGAAATCGCCAAAGGCAGCGTAAGAGCCGCGAACTTCTTCCTTGGCCAGGGCATACAAAAGGGCGACATGGTAATGCTTGTCATGAGCCGCGACTGGCGCTATTGGCAGGTTATCATGGCGCTTCACCGTATCGGCGCGGTCGTCGTACCCGCCACGTATCAGCTTACAAAGAAGGACTTCGAGTACCGCTGCAACGCGGCGGGCATCAAGATGCTTCTCTGCACGCCGCGTTTCGGCGTGCCGGAGGTTTTTGAAGACGCCGAGGCGCAGTGTCCCACGGTTATGCGCAAGGCCGTGTTCGGCGGCCCGCGCGAGGGATGGATTGACTTCGACGCCGAGGCGGGCGCGCAAAGCGAAACGCTGGCGCGCATACCAAACCAAAACACGGACATGAGCCTTATGGCCTTCTCGTCCGGCACCACGGGCTATCCCAAGATGGTCTGGCACGACTTTACATACCCTCTCGGCCATATCCTCACGGGCTGTTTCTGGCATCGCTGTGAAGAGGGCGGACTGCATTTCACCATCTCCGACACGGGCTGGCTTAAAAGCCTTTGGGGCAAGATGTACAGCCAGTGGCTTGCCGGGTCTGCGATTTTCGCCTATGACTTTGACAAGTTCTCCGCCCCCGACATACTTGAAAAGCTGTCGCGCTACCGCGTGACGACATTCTGCGCGCCGCCGACGATGTACCGCTATATCATCAAAGAGGATCTTGCCCAGTACGACCTGTCCGCGCTTAAACACTGCTCCACGGCGGGCGAGGCACTTAACCCGGAGGTGTTCAAGGTCTGGCAGAAGGCAACCGGGCTTAAAATCTTCGAGGGGTTCGGGCAGACGGAAACCACGCTTTGCTGTTGGACAGGCTTTCCTTGGATGCAGCCGCGCCTTGGCAGCATGGGGCTTCCCGCCCCCGGTTACCGCATGGTTGTCGCGGACGCGAACGGGCGCGAGGTCGGCGCGGGCGTCACGGGCGAAATCTGCATCCGCACCGACGAGGCGGGCGGCGGCAAGCCCTTCGGCCTGTTCAGCGGCTATTACCGCGACGAGGAACTTACAAAATCCGTCTGGCACGACGATTTGTACCACACCGGAGACACGGCCTATACCGACGAGATGGGCTTCCTTTGGTATGTGGGGCGCACGGACGACGTTATAAAATCTTCGGGCTACCGCATCGGCCCATTCGAGGTCGAGTCCGCGCTTATGGAGCATCCGGCGGTTCTTGAGTGCGCCGTCACCGGCATCCCCGACCCCGACCGGGGCATGGCGGTCAAGGCCACGGTGGTGCTTACAAAGGGTTACGAACCCTCCGACACGCTTACAAAAGAGCTTCAGAACCACGTCAAGCGCGTCACCGCGCCGTATAAGTACCCGCGCGTGGTCGATTACGTGGACGTCCTGCCCAAGACAATATCCGGCAAGATACGCCGCGTGGAAATCCGCGAGCAGGATAAAAACCGGCTTACAACCGAGAATTAAAAACCCGGGCCGCCCGATACCGTTAAGGTGTCGGGCGGTTTTCTCTGCCGCAGGAGTATGAGCGCCTTAAAATCCGCTTCGCGTAAGGATATCGACTCCGCGCTTCCAACAAGCGGCACGCTTCCCTTATGACTTGAATAAAATGGCAATGACATTTCATTCAGGAGGCGTGCAGTATGGGACAGGGATACTTGAAAATCGCGGCGCAAACGGCAAGCGGCGCTTTGCCCGTCGAGGGGGCGCAGGTTGTTATCGCCGACCACAGCGGGCGGACGCTTTACACGCTTACCACCGATTCGTCCGGACAGACCGAAAGCGTTTCACTCTGCGCGCCGGATCGCTCGACCACCATGCAGCCCGGCGGCGAGGCGTATTCGACATACAACGTCACGGTGTCGAAAGACGGCTTTGTTACGGAAACCGTCATCGGCGCCGAGGTGCTTGACACGATTCATCAGACACAGCCCGTCTACCTTAACGCGCACTTTGAGGGCGGCGGCGACGCGGAAACCATTGTGGTCGCGGACAACGCGCTTAAACAGGAAAGCCCGCAAATGCAGCAAAGCGGCCCAAGGCTGTCGCCGCGTGTCCTGAACGATGTGATTATCCCCGCGGCGATAACGGTGCATATGGGCGACCCCAATGACGCCGGCGCCAAGAATATAACCGTGCGCTTCCCGGACTACGTTAAGAACGTCGTGGCAAGCGAGATATACGCAACGTGGCCGCAGGCGTCTCTGGAGGCAAACACCTACGCCATCATATCCCTTGCGCTTAACCGCGTCTATACCGAGTGGTACCGCTCGCGCAGATATAATTTCGATATCACCAACTCCACGCGCTATGACCAGTACTTTAAGGAAGGCCAGACCATACCGGACAATATCTCGCAAATCGTCGACCGGATTTACAACCAGTATATCCGCCGTGTCGGGTATAAAGAGCCTTTGTTTTCGTCTTACTGCAACGGAACTACCGCCACCTGTTCGGGGATGTCCCAGTGGGGCAGCGTAACGCTTGCCAACTCCGGCTATTCGGCGGTGAACATCCTTAAAAACTATTACGGGAACAACATAGAAATCGCGCGGACGGACAAAGTTTCCGGCGTGCTTAGTTCATATCCCGGCTATCCGCTTTCCCAAGGCTCTGTAAGCGCGCAGGTTTCGCGGATGCAGACGTATCTGAACCGCATCGCCACAAACTTCCCCGCCATAGGCAAAGTAAGCGAGGACGGGAAATACTCCGCCGCGACCGCCGCCGCCGTCAGGGAGTTCCAAGGTATATTCGGCCTTCCCCAAACGGGGGTGATCGATCAGGCGACATGGAATAAAATCTCGTATATCTACGTCGCCGTAACCAAACTTGCCGAGCTTGACAGCGAGGGGCAGAGAATAGGCGTCGGCGTAAGCCCCCCGACCGTGGTACTACGCAGGGGCGCAAGCGGCGCAGACGTCGTACAGCTTCAGTTTCTGCTGAACGCCATAGGCACATACTATCCTTCGATTCCCCCGATTGCAGAGGACGGCGCGTTCGGCGCGAACACCGCGGACGCGGTCAGGGCGTTCCAGCGCCGGTTCGGGCTTTCCGCCGACGGCATAGTGGGGCCGGCCACATGGAAAAAGCTTTACGCGGTATATAAAAGCCTTGGCCTTGGAACCGGCGGCGGAGGCGGCGTTCCCCCGTATCCCGGAACGCTTCTTTCCCGGGGGTCAACCGGCAATGACGTGCGCACGCTGCAAACATATATAAATAAGCTCGCGGAGACAAGTCCGACTGTTCCCAAAATTGGCGTTGACGGCATATTCGGCCCGAAGACAGAAGCCGCCGTCACGGCGGCGCAGAAACTGCTTGGCCTTGACCCCGACGGCATTGCCGGCCCGGCGACATGGGGCGCGGTTGTTAAATAGCGCGGCGGCAAAGACATAGAAGCCGTTCCCGCAGG
>JAISVI010000031.1 GCA_031271665.1 Oscillospiraceae bacterium | reverse complement strand
ACATAATCGGTAAATACAAGGCAGGGGTAACGCGCTCTGTAGGGAACGCATTTATGCGTTCCGATATATGGCAATCACGTTTTCACGATCACATCATCCGAAACAAGGCTGAGTATCAGCGTATTTGTCAATACATTGATGAAAATCCGGCGAAATGGCAAGAAGACCGATATTTTGTCCAACGTACAGTATAAGCATACTGTTCATCGTTGCGGTGACAAAAACACTTCGTTCCTCGCCCTTCGCATCACCCGCCCGCCCCGTTTTTGCAGCGGTCAAGACGGTTTCAGGATTTACCCTAACGAGCTGACAATGCGGTTTACTGCCGCATTCTCTCCGCTTGCCGGACAAGAAAATCCCAATATCGCCAAACGCTATTATTGACAGATTTCAATCTTCGCGTAAGCAATGTTGTGTGGTCACAAACAATTTTTGCGAGGAGAAAGCGCGGATCACCCACGAACGTAAATCTATTGGAACTCAAGCGCCTCCTCATCGTCTACTTCGAGCAGAACGTCACCACCGAACGCTTTGAGGATTTCGACGGCGAACGCTGGCTAATCCTTAATGATTAACGGTTTTCCTTGCTTCCCGCGAGAAAAGCGGGTAAAGCGGGTATAATGAATCTGTCAGGAGGCGATACGGATGCAAGCGGGAAAAGAAAAAGAAATCCGGGAGATCACGGAAGTCATCAAGGAAACCGTGTACTGCGAAAAGATATATTTGTTCGGCTTCTATGCCTACGGCGAGCCAAACGAGGACAGCGATTTGGATTTTTATGTTGTGATCCCGGACGACGCGCCCCGGCCGATAGAGGTCATGCAGGACATACAGGTGCAGTTAGGACGAAGAAGAATGCGAACCCCGGTTGATGTTGTTGCGGGACGCTCCAGCCGCTTCGCGGACAGAAGCGTCTTCCCGACAATGGAACGACAGATTGCCAGAGAGGGGGTTTTGCTGTATGAACAGCCGGAGTTTAGTCAGCGAATGGTTTGAAATCGGCGGAACAGAACTGCGAACGGCAAAGTATTTATTTGACACCATGTACCCCAAGCCGACCATGTAGCAAATCCGGCTAACCGCGTCCGCTGTGAAACAGCGGGCGTTTTCATTTTCTAAAGTAAAGCGAGGAGCGGCCGTCCGAGCAAAGGAAGCTATCCTGTCGTCTGCACGGTACTATTCCTCCCGCCGCTTGGTCAAGCGGTTTTTTACGTGGCGGCATGGAAGCCGAACCCTGACGATTCTTCTTGCGCCGCCGCCGTCTCTCATGCTATAATGCCTTAGGTGATGAAATTGAAGCACAGCAATGTATGGATATCTATCCGGGGGTATCAGGTGTTCGCCGACGACTTCTTTGAAGACTCGATGGACATTGTCACAAGCGGTACGCTTTCGCGCGGGCCGGACGGCATTACGATTACCTATGCCGAGGGCGACGCAGAGGGACTCGGGCATACCGAAACAACACTTTTGCTTGGTTCACAGCGCGTTACGCTTGTGCGCTGCGGCGACGTAAGCACCCAGATGGTGTTCGAGCCGGGGCGCAAGCATGTGTCCGTTTATGAAACCGAATATGGAACAATGACCGTCGGGGTCAACACAACGCGCCTTCACTGCGATATAGGCGAAAGCGGTGAAAGCATTAACCTTGATATAGAGTACACCCTTGAAATCGACCACGCGCTTACGGGTTCAAACTCCATAAGCATACGAGTGTCTAAGCGGGACGGCGCGCGGCGTCCGCCGGTAATGGCCGACCCGTCGCGACCCGCCTCTTTCGGCCTTGACGGCCGGCGTTTATTGCACTGATACGAAGTGTTGAAAATTGCGTGGATTCAGTAAATATTGGGGGCATAGTCTATGAACCTTATCGCAAGCGCGCGCGAGGAAATAAGCGACCTGCTTACACGCGGGTTTTCCCAATCGTTTGGGCAACCCCCGCAGTGCGGCGAAATACCGCTTGGCGCACCGAAGGAAAGCGCGCACGGCGATTTGGCGACCTCGCTTGCGCTTTCATGCGCAAAAGAGCTTGGTATGCCGCCGCGAGACGTTGCGGACAGGCTTGTTTCTTCGCTTGATTTGGATGGAAGCTTTTTCTCCGGCGCGGAAATCGCGGGGCCGGGATTTATAAACTTGCGCTATTCACCGCGTTTTTACGCAGATGTGCTTGACGCGGTGGACGCCGGCGGCGAAAACTACGGCCACGCCGAACAAAAAACCGGAAAGCGCGTGATGGTAGAATTCGTCTCCGCCAACCCGACCGGGCCGATGACCATTGGAAACGCGCGCGGCGGTGTGCTTGGCGACACGCTTGCGTCGGTTCTTGCCGCCGCGGGGGACGAGGTTCACCGCGAATTTTACCTTAACGACGCGGGCAATCAGGTCGATAATTTTGCAAAAAGCATCGAGTGCCGTTATCTGGAGCAGCTTGGGTATATAACGGAATTCCCCGAAGACGGCTATCACGGCGAATATATCTCCGATTACGCGCGGGCATATATACAAGAGCATGGCGCGGGTCTTGTGCCGGACTCCCCGGAGGATCGGCGCAAGGCGCTTGCGGCGTACGCCCTTCCCCGCGCCGTGGCGGCTATGAAGCTTGATTTGGCGCGTTACCGCGTGACCTTTGACCGATGGTTTGCAGAAAGCACCCTTCACGCAAGCGGCTTTGTCGAGGATACAATGCGAATGCTTACCGAAGCCGGGCATACTTATGAGAAGGACGGCGCGCTTTGGCTGCGCGTAACCGGCTCTGACGGCGAGAAGGACGAAGTGCTTCGCAAATCCAACGGATTCTACACCTATTTCGCGGTTGACCTTGCATATCACCGCGACAAGTTTCTTAAACGCGGTTTTGATACGGTCATAAACGTGCTTGGGGCGGATCACCACGGGCATACGCTGCGCTTCTCCAACTGCATAGAAGCCCTTGGCGTGGAAAAACAGCGTCTGCGCTTCGTGCTTATGCAGATGGTAAGCCTTTACCGCGACGGCGAGGTTGTGCGCATGTCCAAACGGACGGGCAAGGCCATTACGCTTGCGGATTTACTTGACGAGATACCCGTTGACGCGGCGCGGTTCTTCTTTAATATGCGCTCGCCGAACACAAAGCTTGACTTCGACTTAGAGCTTGCCGTCAAGACGACCAGTGAAAACCCCGTATACTATGTCCAGTACGCCCACGCGCGCATATGCTCGCTTGAAGCCGCGCTTTCCGCGGACGGCGGCGTTCCTTCCGGCGGCGACGCCGCGCTTCTTACGCATGACACCGAGAAAGAGCTTATCCGCCACATCGCCGCCTTCCCCGAGGAGATACTCGAATCGGCAAAACAGCTTGAACCAAGCAGAATCAACCGTTATCTGACCGAACTTGCGGGAAAGTTCCACCGTTTCTATGACGCGTGCCGCATAAAGGATCAGGAATACGACCTGCGGGCGGCGCGTTTCCGCCTTGCCAAGGCGACCCGCCAGGTGCTTGCGAACGGCCTTAAACTTCTTGGCGTGGACGCGCCGGTTAAAATGTAAAGGAGACTATTTATGAAAACACGTAGACTCGCCGCCTTGTTTATCGCGTTTTTGCTTCTGCTGCCCGTTATCCCGCAGGCAATGGCCGTGCCGGAAAGCCCGGAGGAACAGTTTGAGCTGCTTAAAGAAATTGACGATTACATCACGTTTTACTATCTTGACAGCACTGGTGAGTCTTATCTGTCCGAGGGACTGACCGCCGCCGACCTTGGCGAAGATCAGACGGCTTTCTTCGAGGTGATAAACGGCATGATAGGAAAGCTTGACGAATACTCTGGCTTTCTTACGATAGAAGCGTATGACGAACTGTTCCCCGCATACGCCCCGCCCTCGTACGGCATAGGTATCGAGGTGGACGTAAGCCGCCCTTGGGGCGCTTTCGTAAACAAAACTCTGCCGGGCAGCGCGGCCGGGGAAGAAGGGCTTGCGCAAGGCGACCAGATAGTGTCGGTGGACGGCGTGGACATACGAGGTCTGCCGTTTGAACAGGTCACGCCGCTTCTGCGCGGCGAGGAATTCAGCGAAGTCTCTGTCGGGGTGCGTCATCCCGGCGCGCTTCAGGATGAAATTTACGTCTTAGAGCGTCGGTATATCGACTATTCCTACGTAGAGGGTTACAAACTTAGCGAAAGTCTTGCGTATGTCGAAATAACCGACTTTTTGAACATCGCGGATATATTCGTGTTCATCGACCTTTTACAAGGCTTCAAGGACGCGGGGGTGCAGGATCTTATAATTGACCTGCGCGGCAACGGCGGAGGAGAGGTTAATATTGCCTATGACATGCTTATTTCCCTTGGCGGTACGGGGGAAGAAGCTTTGTTTTCACTCGTTGACAATGTTGACGAGTATATCTTCCAGCACTATCCTGAAGATGAGATTTGGACGCCGCGCAACTTAGTGGTGCTTATGGATGAAAACTCGGCATCCGCCTCGGAAATTATGGGCGGCAGCCTTCAGGATCGCGGAAGAGCCGTTATCGTGGGCGTCCCCTCTTACGGCAAGGCGCGCTCACAGGCGCTTATATCGCTTTCAAGCGGCGATTTTCTCCTTGTCACAACTTTTGTAATTGAACTGCCCGTTTCCGGCGAATATCAGGGCGTCGGGATAATCCCCGACCACCACGTTGAACAGGAAACCGCGTTGTTTGACCTTTCGGGGTTCGAGCCGCTTCTTGCGAACCGGGCGCTTCTTCCCGCGCTTTCAAGCGCTTCGCGCGTACTCGCGCTTGAACAGAGACTTGAACTTTTGGGCTTTTTTCTCGCCGAGCCGGACGGCGTGTTCGACGCGTACACGCTTCACGCGCTTAACTGCTTCCAACTTGTCGAGGGAGTGACCGTGACAAATTACGCAAGTGTGCAAAGCCTTCAGCTTTTAGAAACGTATGTCCAAGAAATAAGCGAAACGGAATATATCCTTTCCGACACGCAGCTTGAATACGCGCTTGAACTGCTGGAGTTTGTCCCGGACGAGGAGACAGAACCGGAAACGGAATCCGCAGCCTGATCTCGTAAGGGTCGGTGGCAATCGTCCCGCCCGCAATCGCATCCCCCGCGTAGGGGCGGCCAATGGCCGCCCGTTCGCGCAACACCCGCCCGTTCGCGCAACACCCGCCCGTTCGCGCAACACCCGCCCGTTCGGAACGAATGGCGCGCCGAGGGCGTCGCGCCCTACACGTAGGGGACGGTGGCAATCGTCCCGGGCAATCCGTTTTCATGATGAGCGGGCGCGTAATGCGCGCCCCTACGATTTATGAAGGGGCATCCACCAATGATTGACGTTATACCGCGCCTTGCCAAAGAGCTTAGTCAGCCAGAGCGTATTGTCGCCGCCGTGGCGGCGCTGATTGACGAGGGTAATACGATCCCCTTTATCGCGCGGTATCGCAAGGAAGTCCATAACTCAATGGACGACCAGTTGCTTTACGAGCTTGCCGACCGGTTAGAGCGTTTGCGCGCGCTTGAAAAACGCCGGGAGGAGGTTCGCGCGGCAATCGAGGGGCAGGAGAAGATGACGCCGGAGCTTTCCGCCCAGCTTGACGCGGCGCGGACTTTGGCGGAAATAGAGGATATCTACCGACCCTTTAAGCCAAAGCGCCGCACCCGCGCCATGATCGCGCGCGAAAAGGGTCTTCAGCCGCTTGCGGATATTATCTTTGCCCAAGACATGGAAAGCGGCGACATTTTTGAAATCGCGCTTGACTATGTTGACCCCGAAAAAGGTGTCGAGAGCGCCGGGGACGCCGTGGCCGGCGCCTGTGACATAATCGCCGAGAACATAAGCGACGACGCGTCCGCCAGAAAGCTTCTGCGCGAGATGATTTTCCGCGTGGGTACGGTCACAAGCCGCGCCGCTACCCAGGACGACAGCGTCTATCGCATGTACTACGAATTCTCCGAGCCTGTCAAGCGTATCCAGCACCACCGTATGCTCGCGATGAACCGCGGGGAGAAAGAGGGATTCCTGTCCGTGTCGCTCGACGTGCCGGAGGAGGACGCGCTTAATCTGCTTTACAACCAGTTCGTGATGCCCGGCTCGGTAACTTCGCGCCTTGTTGCGGACGTGTGCGCGGACGCGTGGAAGCGCCTTCTGGGGCCGTCTATGGAGCGCGAGGTTCGCGGCGCGCTTACCGAAGAGGCCGACGAGCAGGCGATAAAGATGTTCGCGCTTAACCTGCGCCCCCTTCTTATGCAGCCGCCCCTGCGCGGGCGCGTGACGATGGGGCTTGACCCCGGATACCGCACGGGCTGTAAGGTTGCGGTGGTGGACGCCACGGGCAAAGTGCTTGACATGGGCGTTGCCTATATCACGCACGGCGAGCGGGGCGAGGCGGAAAGCGCCGCGATGCTTTCGCGCATGATTCAAAAGCACGCCGTCGGCGCAATCGCTATCGGCAACGGCACGGCAAGCCGTGAAACCGAGCGGTTCGTGGCGGGGCTTCTTAAAAAAACAAAGACATCCGCGAAATATATGATTGTAAACGAGGCCGGGGCCTCGGTCTACTCCGCGTCAAAGCTTGCGGCGGAGGAATTCCCGGACTTTGACCTTACCCTTAGAAGCGCGGTTTCCATTGCGCGGCGATTGCAGGATCCCTTGGCCGAACTTGTTAAAATCGACCCTAAATCCATCGGCGTCGGCCAGTACCAACACGACATGCCGCC
Source organism: Oscillospiraceae bacterium (assembly GCA_031271665.1). Lineage (GTDB taxonomy): Bacteria > Bacillota > Clostridia > Oscillospirales > UBA929 > WRLJ01. The sequence goes on along the minus strand of JAISVI010000031.1, from coordinate 4,775 downwards.
CGCGCGGCTTGCCCAGTCGCTTGACGGCGTGGTCGAAAGCTGCGTAAACGCCGTGGGCGTTGACCTGAATACGGCCTCCGCCCCCCTGCTGACGCGCGTTTCCGGGATTGGCGCGGCGCTTGCGAAGAACATCGTCGCCTATCGCGAGGAACACGGGCCGTTCGGTCAAAGGCGCGATTTGAAGCGTGTGCCAAAACTTGGCCCGCGCGCCTTTGAACAGGCCGCCGGATTCCTGCGCGTACCGGGGGGACGCAATATCCTTGACAACACCGCCGTCCACCCGGAAAGCTATGACGCGGCGGAAAAACTGCTTTCGCTTCTCGGATATACAAACGCGGACGTTAAGAGCGGCACGCTTGACGAGCTTGACGGACGCATCCGCGCGCTTGGCGAGGCGGACGTGGCAAAGGAAATCGGCGTTGGAATCCCCACACTGCGCGACATTGCCGCCGAGCTTAGGAAGCCCGGACGCGACCCGCGCGACGACCTGCCGCCGCCCATGCTGCGCGAAGACGTGTTAAGCATGGACGACCTTGCCCCCGGCATGAAGCTTACCGGCACGGTGCGCAACGTCATCGACTTCGGCGTGTTCGTGGACATCGGCGTACATCAAGACGGTCTTGTCCATATTTCCGAGATAACAAACCGCTTTATCCGCCACCCAAGCGAGGTTCTGCGCGTCGGCGACACGGTAAGCGTCACCGTCCTTGCCATCGAGCCGCAGAAAAAGCGGATCTCGCTTACCATGAAGGGTTAAAACACCGCGTTTGACAGATTTTTGCGTGCGTGATATGCTGAGAAAAAGGACGGTGGACGCAATGCTTGCAAGGAAACTGGACGAATATCGGTACACCTATGCGGACTATGCCTCTTGGGACGACGACACAAGGTATGAGATTATTGACGGTATCCCGGTCGCTATGGCCGCGCCGACGATTTCGCATCAGCGCATTTGCGGCAACGTATATATGCAGTTTCGCAACTTCCTGCGCGGCAAGAAGTGCGAGGTTTTTATGTCCCCCGTCGATGTCTGCCTTTTCGGAAAGGGCGACAGCGACAAAACTGTCGTTCAGCCCGACGTCTTCGTAGTGTGCGACAAGGAGAAACTGAACAGCCGATACTGCAACGGCGCGCCGGACTTGGTTATCGAGGTCCTTTCGCCTTCGTCAAAGCGCCTTGACAGGGAGATTAAAAAAGCCCTTTATTGCGAGGCCGGGGTGCGGGAATACTGGCTTGTTGACCCGGAACTTCAAACCGTGACCGCGCACTTTTTAGCCGATGACAGCGACATGACAGTTTTTAATAAACCCGCCGTTGTGCCTGTCCGCGTTTTAGACGGCTTTGAAATCGACTTGGCGGACGTGTTCGAGTGAAAAGGATGAGTTTATGAAAATCGGCATTGGAAATGACCATGGGGCGTATACATTAAAGCGGGAAATCGTGGCCTTGCTTGAATCGCTTGGCCACACCGTGATTGATTTCGGCGTGGGCGACGTTACGGAAAGCGACTATCCCGTCGCCGGAAAGGCCGTCGCGCGCGCCGTGGCAAGCGGCGAATGCGAACGCGGAATCGTGCTTTGCGGAACCGGCATCGGAATTTCACTGGCGGCAAACAAGGTGCGCGGGATACGCTGTGCCGTCTGCAACGAACCGTACTCCGCGCAGATGTCGCGCCTGCATAACGACGCCAATATGCTTGCCCTTGGCGCGCGTGTCGTCGGAAGCGAGCTTGCGAAGATGATTGTCCGGGTTTGGCTGGAAACGGAGTTCGAGGGCGGACGCCACGCCCGGCGCGTGGCGCAGATCATGGCGATAGAGGACGACGCGCCGTGACAGAGATTTTCGCCGCCGTTTGCGCGGGCTTTACGCTTGCGGTATCGGTTATCCTGCTTATCGCGCTGCTCCGCCGTTCTAAAGAGGACGCCGAGCGCCAGCGCCAGGCGCTTGCCGACGCCGAGCGCCGCATCACCGAACAGCAGGAACGCCAGAAGCAGACCATTGATCAGTGGTTCGCGCGTTATTCCCAACAGACCAGAATTGATTTAGAGTCCATACGCCAAGTCACGGAAAACCGCCTTGCGGCCATGCAGGGCATAGTTGACGAAAAGCTTCAAAAAACGCTTGAGGAGCGCATAAGCAAGTCGTTCCAGTCCGTAAGCCAGAACCTTGAGCAGGTTTACAAGGGTCTTGGCGAAATGCAGGCGATGGCCTCGGACGTGGGCGACCTTAAAAAGGTGCTTTCCAACGTCAAGACGCGCGGCATGATGGGCGAATATCAGCTTGGCGCGCTTCTGGAACAGCTTCTGTCACCCGAACAATATGTGGTCAACACCTCTACCGACGGCGGCGCCGAGCGCGTAGAGTACGCGATTAAAATGCCCGGAAACGCTTCGGACGACGCGCCTGTCCTGCTTCCCGTGGACTCGAAGTTTCCCTTAGACCGCTACAGCGCCCTGTGCGAAGCCTTCGAGTCCGGCGACAAAGCCGCAATCGACGCCGCCACGCGGGAACTGCGCGCGGCGCTGTTCGCTTCGGCAAAGGTGATAACGAAGTACGTCCATCCGCCGGAAACAACGGACTTCGCGATACTTTTCCTTCCGTTCGAGGGGCTTTACGCCGAGGTAATACGCCTTGGGCTTATTGAAGAGCTTAACCGGAAGTACAGGGTGAACATAACCGGGCCGTCCACAATGGGCGCGTTCCTTAACAGTCTTCAAATGGGCTTTCGCACCCTGCGCATACAAAAAAGTTCAAGCGAGGTCTGGGGCGTATTGGCGCGAGCCAAAAAGGAATTTGAAAATTTCACCCAGTCGCTTGAAAAAGCGCAGCGCAGTTTGCACTCGACAAGCGAAGAGCTTGAAAGGCTTGTCGGCGTACGCTCGCGCACCATTCTGCGCACGCTTAAATCCGTTGAAACTGAAAACGCCGCGCCGCTTGGCCTTGACACGGAGTTCGGGGCAGTGGACAGTTCCCCCTGAATGCCGGGGCTTTTGTCCCGACTGGCGCGCCGAAAGCTTCTGGGTTGTTTGGTTTTCTACAAATTTCGTAAGTCTATTGCAATATTCGTCAAGCCAAAGTATAATTGGCGCATATTCGTCAAAAGGGGTGTATGTTTTGTTCTGTGAAAAATGCGGTTCTCCTCTGTCCGAGGGCGCGAAGTTCTGCAAGACCTGCGGCGCAGGCGTCGTTCCTCCCGCTGCCGGACTGACCTGCAAGGTTTGCGGGGCGGCGGCTTCGGAAGGCATGGCGTTCTGCGAAGTCTGCGGCGCGCGGCTTCAGGATGCGGGCGCTCCCGCGCAGGTTGCCGCCCAACCCGATGCAAGCTCCGCGCCGTCCTATTCCTCTCCGCCCGCGCAATACGCGCCGCCGCAATCCTATGCTTCCCCGGCCTACACTCCGCCGCCCGCGTCCCCCGCCGCTTACGCGCCTTCGCCATACGCGGCGGCTTCTGCGTCTCCGGCAAAGCCGAAGTCGCGCAAGAAGGCCGTTATTATCTCGGTTCTTATTCTTGTTGTGCTGCTTAGTACAACTTTGGTACTGGTGCTTACGCTTGGTTCGTCGAACTCGCCCGAGGGTGTGGTGCTGTCCTTTTGCGAGGCGGCTTTCAGCGGTGATATCTCAACCGCGGTCGATAAAATAGCGGGTATAGACGAAATTATTGATTATGCCATTGACTCCGGCGAGGTTTCTTCGCGGCGTGAGGCGATTAACGCCATTGAGTCGGAGCTGAACCTTGCGGGCGGCATGTCCACATATTTGAAGGGGCTTAATCTGAAGTTCGAGATTGTCGGCAAACGCGAGATTTTCGGCACCGCCCGCGAAAACGCGCTTGAAGAGTACGGCTCGACCTTTTGGGGGTATTACTCCTATAACAGCATTCAGGAAGCGCGCGATACAGTTAACCGCATATCCCGGGTTTATGAAGTTCAGGTTTCACTTTCCTTTGGTGACAGTTCTCTCTCCGAGCTTTTGGGCGGACTGGGTTCAGAGCTTGGAACCGCGTATGTCGGCTTGTATAACGGCAAATGGGGGATTCTGTCCCTTTCATAATTTTAAGTAGGAGTGAATCGCATGAAATGCCAGAAATGCGGCGCGGAGCTTGCGGAAGGTGCGAGATTCTGCGAAGAGTGCGGCGCGCCGGTCGAATCGGGCGGCCCTGTTATCCCCGATCTGCCCGTAATCGAAACGCCGCCGATCATCATCACCCCGGTCGCAGAACCTTCCGAACCCCCGGCTGCCGAAACTTTCGAGACGCCGCCAGTCGCCGGGACTGTTCCGACGCCTCCGCCCCCGGCCTATGCTCCGCCGGTGTACACACCGCCGGTCTATACCCCGCCCGCTTATACCCCGCCACCCGCGTCCGCCGCGCCCTCACAACCGTATACGCCCCCGGTCTATACCCCGCCGCCCGCCTATACTCCTCCCCCGCCGCCGGTATCTTCGCCGCCCCCGTATACTCCTCCGCCGCAGCCGTACAAACCTTATCAGCAACCCCCTGCTCCGCCGCCGCCAATGTCATCATACAACAGCGTAATGAACGCCAGAACACAGTATGACCCCGATAAAGAGCCGCTTAGTCCATGGGCATATGTGGGGTACATGTTTTTGTTCGCCCTTTTCCCGGTCGGCCTTATTTGTATGCTTGTTTTCGCTTTCGGTCAAGGGAATATAAACCGCAAAAACTTCGCGCGCGCAAATCTTATTATAATGCTGATCGGGATCGCGATCACGATAATTCTCTCGGTGCTTTTTATTCTTCTGGTTCCCGATTTCTT
>JAISVI010000115.1 GCA_031271665.1 Oscillospiraceae bacterium | reverse complement strand
GTGGCCTTAAAACCGGAAAGGGTGACTTTTGTGTTGGTGGCGGTGCCGTTTCCGGAATTTGTGACGCTTACGCTTAGGTTCAGTTTGCCGGACGCGTCCGGCGTCATGCTGTCAATGGCCGCCGAGGCCGTCATAAGCGCCGCGCCGCCGGATAAGGCGTCATTGGCGATGTATACCTGCACGGAAAGGTCAGTCTGCGTGACTTTAACCCTTCCGCGGTTATACATCGTGATAAGAAGGCCGACCGTGTAATAGCCCTGTTCCACGTCCGCGTTTATTGTCACCGGGATGGCGATATCCTTCGTGTTCCCGGTGTTCATGTTGCCGACGGCAACGGAGTTTCCGCTTACGGTGGCGGGCTTGAAAAGCCGCTTCTCGCCGTTATCCACAAGCGCCACTACGACGTTTGTCGCGGCATAGCTTGAGTTGTTGGACAGGCTGAACTTGATTTCGTTGGACTGACCCGCTTTAAGCTGGGGCAGTACGCCGGAAATATCGAACCGCGGCTGCTCCGCGCCATAGTCCGGCTCTTCGGGCGGATCCCAAGGTATCTCGGTTGGCTGTGCCACGGGGATAGCTTCCTTTATGTAAAGGGTTTGCTCGTGTGTGTCATCGCCTCTGGAAATGACTATGACAAGGTTTTGCCCGCTGCCGATATATACGAGAGGCACCATGATTTTATTGCCGCCCACAAAGGTAGGGAATTGCTGCATTCCGTCAGCAAGAATAAACGCGGAACCGCTTCCCGTAGAAACAGTCAGACCATCCGCGTTATTGACGCCGGAAAGCGTCAGCGTAAACATCCCATCTTCTCCGGCACTGCCGTAATAGGTTCTGCTTGACTCATACTGTGTGACGCCCAAATCTGCCGCGAGCGCGGCGGGAGCCGCGACGAAAATCGGCCCCGCAAAAAGCAAGGCGGCAAGGGTAAACGCAAGAACTTTCCTCATACCAATAATCCCCCTGTAACTGTTTCAGTAATCTCCGCTGTTTCCGTGTCTTCGGACGCCTCCGCGGCGTGAAGCGCGCTTCCGTCCCCGGGGCCGTCCTCGATGGCTTCTACTTTGCCGTCGAAAATATGTACTATCTTGTCCGCGTAAGAGGCAATGCGTATGTCATGCGTTACGATTACAAGCGTCTGACCGTTCATACGCGCCCTGCTGACAATAAGGCTCATAACCTCGGCGGTTGTTTTCGAGTCAAGGTTTCCGGTCGGTTCGTCCGCAAGGATAATCGGCGCGCCGCTTACGAACGCGCGCGCGATACCGACGCGCTGCTGCTGGCCGCCGCTCATCTGCGTGGGCTTGTGCTTGGCGTGGGTTTTAAGTCCCACCATGTCAAGCATCTTCATCGCGGCCTTCTTGCGGGCGCGCCGCCGCGTCCCGCGGAACAAAAGCGGCAGTCCGACGTTTTCAAGCGCGGTAAGCGCCGGAAGCAGGTTATAGGACTGGAACACGAAACCCATATTGCGCTGGCGGAACTTCACAAGCCGCGACTCGCCCATAGTGCCGATATCCTTGCCAAGTATCTTAACCGTGCCCTTGGTCGGTTTCTCAAGCCCGCCAAGCATATTAAGAAGCGTCGATTTGCCCGAACCGGACGGGCCAAGCAGACAGCACACTTCGCCCTTATGTATCGTAAGGTCTATGCGGCTTAGCGCGACAACCTTTTCGGTTTCGACCCGATAGACCTTGCGAAGACCCGAAATTTCGATTATCGGCTTCGCCGGAGCGTCCGCCCCCATTCGCGTCACCACTTTCCTGCGATTTACATAACGCATGAATAAATCATAACATATGTTGGACGCACATGCAAATAAAAAAGTTCCGCGAAAAAGCCGCGTAAATTGTAAAAAGCGCCCGGACGGCAGTCTGCCGCCCGGGCGCTTTGACCTCATAGAAGATATTCTAAGCGTGATTCAAACGACGCGCCCTGCGCCTCCTCCGTCACGCTGCGCGTGCCACCTCCCCCAACGGGGGAGGCAAGAGGCGTGTAGGGGACGCACATTGTGCGTCCCGCATTTCCCGATGAACGCCGTGATTAGGACACCGCGCCTTGCAAAAAATGCCGGTTAAACCCTGTTTGCGGACGTTGCTTCCGCGCTGCCGCCGTCCCCGGACGGCAAGGTTTCCTCCTGTGCGGGCAAGTCGTCGTTAAAATCACGGAAGTGGCGTCCGCCGCGCATCATTCCGCCGCCTTTCCCGCCCATACGGCCGAAAAAGTTCTCGACAGACATGCTCCCCTCCAACGCCTCGCGGCTCTGCTGGGCTTCCTCCTCTGTCACGACGCCCCACTCAAGCAGCTTGTCAAGGATTTGGTTCGCGGAATCCCCAAGGATCGCGTTCAGCTCCGCCTTCTGTTCGTCAGAAAGGCTGTTCCACTTTTCAAGCATGTCCTGCATTCCGGAAGGCGCGAACTCGGACGGGTCGAAATCTTCGGGAAGCTCAAACCCTTCGGGAAGTTTGAACTGCTTAAAATCGCGGGGCAGTTCCGGCGCTGTGTTCTCGGTTGGCGCGGATTCCTCCGGCGTATTTTCGGGTACGTCGGGAATCTCCGGCGCGTCCGGCGAAGCGCTTGCCGCCCAAGCGGTCGCGCCGACGGCGGTAAGCAGTACCAAGGCGCAAAGCGCGCCGATTAGAAATTTTCTGCGCTTCATATTCGTTTCACCTCCCTTCGTGTTGATACCAATGTACCGCCGATTTATGGATACCGTATGTTGGAAATGTGAAATAAACATGAAGAAGCGCCCGGACGGCACAAGTCCCGCCCGGGCGCTTTGACCGTGACAAGACCGCGGGCTTATTCTTTATCTGGCTTCGTTACGCGTATTATAAGCTTCGGTTCAGTGAAGAAACGTTTCGGGTTACGGGGCGTTTCTTCGGGTGTCTGGGGCGTTTGCGTAAAGACGCCAAAATGCAGGTGCGGCTCTGTTGCGCTGCCGGTTGCCCCGGCATAGCCGATAACGTCCCCCGCTTCAACATAAGCCCCTTCTTCAAGCCCCTCCGCAAAGCCGGAAAGCTGCGCGTAAAATGTTACGCAATAACTGCCGTCATGGACTGTGCTTGATTCCGCGCCGGTATCCCAGATACCGACAGCCCCGTGATCGATACGGACATAGTTGCCGTATTCCCCGTCGAACCCAATTTCTTTTACGACGCCGCCCGCAAAGGCGCAAACAGACGCGCCCTCTGACGCCGCGATATCGATACCGTCATGGAAGTTTACCGTGCCGTCCGCCGCGTCCGCCAACGCCCCGAACGGCTTTTCGACAACGCTCTCGTCATAAGACCCCAAAGGCCACTGCGGCGTTATAACAATGTGCGATACGCTTACATGCGTGTCTGCCCGCTGTTCTTGCGTTGCTTGCGCTTCCTTGGTCATTTGCGGCAGCGCCGCCGTTTGCTGCGGCGCGCCCGCGCCGCCCGGCAGAACGGTGGAACTGCCTTCTGGGGGAATGGGCGAACCGCGCGAATACAGAACCCGGAAACCGGCGAGGACTGTCACGGACAGAATACAGGTTGCCGTAAACACGCCAATCCTGCGTGGCCATACGCTAGACTGCGGCTTCTGCGCGACTTTGGCCGCCAGACGGATTTTCAAATCCGGGTCGGGTCTTATGTTATGCGCCGCTTGGTATAAGTCACTTCGCTTCATAAAACAGCTCTTCCTTTCTGTTTATAACCGGGGCATCCAGTTCAAGTTTAAGTTTGTCCCGCGCACGTGACAGACGCATCTTCGCCGCCGACAGCCCGATTTTAAGCAAGGCCGCCGTCTCTTCAAGCGTATAGCCCTCGCAGCAGTGCAGGACGATAACGCTTCGCAGTTTGGGCGGCAGTCTTTGCACCGCGTCAAGCACATCCCGTTCGCCGTACGCGTCCGGCGCGGGAATGCGTTCGTTCGGTTTGTCAAAGCTTTGTCGCCGCGCGGAGGCGTACCGGCTTCTGCAAAGGTTCACGCATACGCGGATAAGCCAGCGCCGCTCGTGTTCGGCGTCGCTGAACGGGGTCTCCTGTTTCAGATAGCGTATGAACGCCTCCTGCAGAACGTCCTCGGCGTCGGAAACGCCGATATGCGCGGCGCAGATCCGGTAAAGCGTTACGCCGTATGTATCGTAAACACGCTGAAACTCTGCCTGTCGGTCGTGCATCGGAGTCCCTCCTCTGTAACATGAACCTTTTGAAAGGCGGGTTTGTCACATTGGTTTCCTAAAAATTGCGCGGGGCGCGAAAACCCGCCGCTGTTTTTAGCGGCGGGTTGATTATGAAGACGGCATTGACATGACGCGCCCGTCTATTCACCAAAAATCCCGCAAAGCTTTTCCGCGACAGCCGCGCCCAAAGCAAGGTGGCTTTCCGCCGTCCAGTGTATGCCGTCGGCGTCGCTGGGGCTTGCGAAGTCCGCGCCCCGCAGGAAAAAACAGCCCGTTTCAAGCGCGGCGGCCTCGTATACGTCGCCGAAGGCGCGCGAAAGCCGCCCCCCGGTTTCCCCGCCAAACTCGGCGTAGCGTCCCGCGCGCCCCAAGGGTTGCTTTATGGCGGCAGGGGAGATTATAAGGATTTTGGGCGCATTGCCGTCCCGCCCGCAAGAGGGGCAGTCCGTAACGGTCTGCGCGAGTTTGCGTATGCCGTCGCCAAGCCGCGCGAGGGGCGGCTGGATTTCAAGGAAAAGGTCGTTTGTGCCAAGCAGAAGGATAACCAAATCAAGCGGCCTGTGGCTTATAAGACAGGGCGTAAGGTGCGTAAGCCCGTTCTTATACGCCGCGCCCGCGCGGTCATAGACCGTGGTTCTGCCGTTAAGCCCTTCGCCTATCATATGAAAGCCCGCGCCGAGTATCTTCTGGGCGGACTTGGGCCAGCGCGTTTCGGCATCATATCGCTCGGAGGGAAGCGCGGACTCCTCCCACCGGGGGATACAGCCCCAAGTGTTGGAATCCCCGTAGCAAAGAACCTCGTAACAGTCTTTCATATCCCAAGCGCCTCGCGCCGGAGTTTTTCAACGCCTGTGTAATTCATCGCCGCCGTATAGTCCGGAAGGGGAAGCAGTTTTTCATGGATTGCGTCTATTATCCAGCTTGCGCGCGGATAGTAGTAATCCTCAAGCTCCGGACAGGGACAGATGGCGTTCGGCGCGGCGACGACCGCCGGCGGCGCGTCCAGAAAACTGAAGCAAAGCTCGGTGATATTGCGCGCGATGTCGCCCGCGTACGCGCCGCGTTCGCAGGCTTCGCTGACAAGCACGATACGACCCGTCTTCTTAACGGACTCAATTACCTTTTCATAGTTAAACGGCACAAGGCTTCTCGCGTCGATAAGCTCGGCGCTTAAACCGTATTTGTCCTTCAGAATGTCCGCCGCCTCGGCTGCGGCATACAGCGCCGCGCCGATTGAAAGCACCGTCACGTCGCACCCGGCGCGCTTAACGTCCGGCTCGCCAATGGCGACTTCGTAATAATCCTCGGGGACGCCGCCCGCGCGGAACATCTCGCCCATGCCGTAAAGCTTGCGGCTTTCAAAGAACACCACCGGATCAGTGCCGTTCAGCGCGGCGTTCATAAGCCCCTTCGCGTCATAGGGCGTTGCGGGGAACACCACTTTAAGCCCGGGTATATGCGCCGCCAGCGAACTCCAGTCTTGCGAGTGCTGCGCGCCGTATTTCGAGCCGACGGGCATACGCAGCACCACGGGCATGGTAAGCACGCCCGCGCTCATTGCCTGCCACTTTGAAAGTTGGTTGAACACCTCGTCGCCCGCGCGCCCAAGAAGGTCGCAGTGCGTAAGCGCGGGAAGCGCCCTGCCGCCGCAAAGCGCATAGCCCACGGCGGCGGAGACAATCGCGCCCTCGGACATGGGGGTGCTGAAGAAACGGTGGTAGGGTATACTTTCGGCCATTCCGCCGTATACTCCGCCCGCGCCGCCGCCGTCGCGGTTATCCTCGCCAAAGGCGATAAGCGTCGGGTCTTCATAAAACTTGTCAAGCACCGCCTCGAAAAGCGCGTCGCTTACGGAAAGGCGCATATGCTCCGGTACGGGATTGCCCTTCTGGTCAAACGCGAAGCGGCTTTTTCCCGCGATACTCGCAAGGCGGGCATTCTCCCCGGCGGATGCCGTCACATCCGGCTCACGCTCGTCCATGCGGTCAATTCTTAAATTTGAGAACATATAGCGGCGAACGCCGTCCGGCTCGGCAAACAGGTCGATACGCGGGGACTTGTCCTCGTCCGCGGCGATACGCATAATCCTTGTCACGCGCTCGCGAATCTCGTTCTCAATTTCAAGAAGCTCTTCCCTCGCGGCAAGTTCGTTTGCCGTAAGCCCATCGCCAAAGGCTTTTATAGAGTCCATTGACTGCCACGCGGCAACCTCGTCCCGTTCGCGCCCGGCGGGCAAATGCTCTTCGTAATGCCCCGCGAAGCGGTAGGTTACGGTGTCAAGCAGCACCGGGCCGCGCCGCTCGGCGACGACTTTCCGCTTACGCGCGAACGCGTCAATCACGGCGAATACGTTATAGCCGTCAATGCGCTCGGCGTGAAGCTGTGTGGGGCTTATACCCGCGCCCGCGCGGGCGAGTACCCCGTATGCCATAGTTTCGCCCGCGGTTCGTCCGCCCATGCCGTAGTGGTTGTTCAAAAAATTGAAGATGACAGGAAGCCCGCCGCCGTGTTCTTCGTCCCAAAGCGCGGTGAACTGCTCCTGCGCGGCGAAGTTAAGCGCCTCCCAAACCGGGCCGCAGCCAAGGGAAGCGTCGCCGATGTTGCACACGACCATGCCGGGCTTACCGTTTACGCGCTTGAAAAGCGCCGCCCCCGCCGCGATGCCCGCCGAACCGCCGACAATGGCGTTGTTCGGGTATATCCCGAAGGGCGTGAAGAAAACGTGCATAGAGTTGCCAAGCCCGCGCGCGAAGCCGGTACTTCGCCCAAAAAGCTCGGACATAAAACCGTAAAGCAGAAAGTCAATGGCAATGTCGCGGATATCGCCGGACTTGTTGGCCTTTTCAACGCCCTCCAGAATCGCGCCGCCGCCAAAACGGCGCATTATCTCAAGAAGCCGGGTTTTGTCAAGGCATTTTATGGCGGCGCAGCCCTTGGCAAGCACCTCTCCGTGACTGCGGTGCGAGCCGAATATGATATCGTCCCCGTCAAGGGTATATGCCATGCCGACGGCGGCGGCCTCCTGCCCGCTGTAAAGGTACGCCGGACCGTCATAGACATGCTTTATGCCGTTGTAACTCCCCTGCGTGCGCACAGAGTAAAGCATATTCTCAAATTCGCGAATAAGCCGCATGTCGTGGAAGATTCCCAAAAGGTCGGCCTTTGAAAACCCCTTCGCCGACTCCGCGAAGGGCGTCTGATAGGCGTTAAGGGGTATGCTTTCAAAGGTAAGCTCACCCGGCGCGCGCGCCTGGGTCGGGTCTACAAACCGGCTGTTAGGCATGAGAAACCGCCTCCATTATAATCTCCTCCGCCGCGCGGTAACGGTGCGGGAACTCGGCGTTTTTAAGCTGTCCGGCGCATATCTCGCGGTGTATAATCTCCGACAGACCCGGCATAATCTCCGCCGCGCCGCGCCCAAGGATATGCGCGCCGAGAAGCCGCGCGCGCGCGCTGCGCGGCTTCTCGCTCCAAACAAGCTTGCATATCCCGCAACCCTCTTCCTTCCGGGTATAGGCGTTAAGCGGCGGCTTTATGGGAACGCGCGTCTCGCGGGCGGCAAAACCCTTTGCGCGCGCCGAGTCAAGCGTTTCCCCGATACAGGCGGCCTCTATGTCCAAAACAGAATGCGTCCTGTCGCCGTAATCCATGATTTGTTTATGACCAAGCATAGCGCCGACGGCAACCTCTGCCTCGCGCCGATCGGTCTTTAGCATATCGCCGTCGCTCCCTATGGCGAACACTCCGGGGACGTTCGTTTTCATCCGGCTGTCGGTAACTATTGCGCCGTTACGCGTGAAGACCCCTATGTTTTCAAGGCCGAGTCCCCCTGTAAGGGGCTTCCTTCCGGCGCAAACAATTACCGCCTCGGCATGGGGGCGCGCGGTTTCCGCAAGCGTTGCGCCAAGTCTGAAAACAATGCCCCTTTTCTCGAATATGCGCTGTATCTCTTCCGAAATCTCACGCTCGAAAGACCCGGCGATTTTATCCGTGGACTCATAGACCGTAACCGCGCTTCCCGCGTTGTTGAAATGCGCGGCATAATGAAGACCGACCGCGTCGCCGCCGACAATCGCAAGCGTTTTGGGCGTATATGGCTGTAAAAACAGCTCCGAGCCGTAAACGTCCGATTCCGCGCCCTTAAAGCGCACCGTGGGCAGCTCAATCCCGGCGCAGACAAGAAGCCGCCTTGCAAAGCAAACCCTTTCACCGCACATCACCTCGAAGCCGCCCGGGACGCGCCTTTTTATGTAACAGTCGTCGGATACGATCTCCGCCCCGGATATTACGTTCAAATCCTTTTGCTGTCCGGCTTGCCCGTGATAAAGAAGCGTTTTAAGCCCCCCGCGGGAAGCATGCCGCGCGGCGCTTATTCCTTCAGCGCCTTTCCCAAGGATTATAAGGTCATACGACTTTTCGGGCGCGCCTGCGCCCGCGCGAAGCGCTTTCGCGGACGGCGGCAGGGCGTCGGCCTTGACGGTACGCTCGCGCCCAACGCTTTGCCGCCCCTGAAGGCGATAGCGTACAAGCGTCTTTTTCGGCGGCTTTCGGCCGCATTCCGGGCAAAACATTATAAGACCCAGAACGGGGCGGGCGCGTTTTTTATCATAAGATCGCGCACATCCCGTTCAATAACGCGCCCCTCCGGCCCGGTGTTAGCGGCAAGAGAAGCGTCAACGCCGTTTTTCTCCGCAAGCGCGCGGGCGCGGGGGGAAACAAGCAATTGACAATTGACAATTGATAATTGACAATTATCTTGGGTATGCGCATCGCCCATCAGTACGGTTTTCCGGTATTTTGTGCTTTCGTCGTTTGCCATGCGGGCAAGGGATTCGGGGGGGATGGCGCGAGCTTCCTCGCGATTATTGCGAAGGGTGTGGTGGATGAACATAACCGCCGCCATAATCTCGCGCCGGTCGTCTGTAAGGTCAAGATAGGCGCTTTGGTCGGGGTACAGCGTTTTACAGGCGGCGGCGTAAAACTCGTCGAATTCCGCGCGCGTCGTGCCGTAAGACTCGGCGCAGCGGGCGTTTATAAGTTCGTGCACTCTAAGCGCCTCGTCCGCGCTGTCGGCTGTCACGGCCACGCCGTGGTTTTCCATCAGTATGGCGCGTACGCCCGGACGCAGGCGCTCTTTAACTGAGGCAAGCAGTTCCGAGCCGGGATTCCTGTACGGCACGGTTATGTACTCTATGCCTCTCATAATGTCCGGCAGACGCAGCGCGCCGCCTTTCGAGCAAAGAACCGCGTTTGCGTATACCGGGTGAGTGTGCAGAACAAAGCGCCCCTCTAAAAGCGCGTGAAGCCCGGTTTCCACGGAAGGGCGCAGGGGGGTGAAGCCTTGCTCGGCGGTAACGTCCTTAAGCGTGTCTCTTTCGACGACGGCAAAGCCGTGGGCTTCCGTCACTTGGCGTAATTTAAGGCCGGAGGCCTTAACCGCAATAAGCCCGCCGTCAAGTTTGACCGAGGTATTTCCGCCCCCGCCTTGGATATAATCCACCCGTTTTCCGACAGTCTGTGACATACGCGCAAGCTCTTTAAGCAAACCTTCCATTCCCGCATCGCCTCCGCTATTTTGAGTATACAGAATATAACGTGGGAATGCAAGAAGAATAACGCAGCCAAGGAAAATGGCTATTCCCAAAATCAAGAAACACGCAGGGGCGCGCATTGCGCGCCCGTCAAACGCGCCCGCAACTAAAACGGGCGGCAGAACGCCGCCCCTGCAACGCGCATTTTGCAGGGGGACGCCGCGAACGACGTCCAGTCACTCCCGACGCAATTGGCGGGGGTTTTTAGAGGTACCTATTTGCAATTTCTCTCTTGAGTGTTATACTGAGAACATACCATACTAGCAAAGTGTCGAATATTGGGGGAGAAGGGGAGTACATGGAGGATAAAGTATATCGAAGGATTTCAAGGTCGATAGAGGACGATATTCTGTCCGGCATTCTGCGTTCGGGCGACCCCGCGCCGTCCACGCATCAGGCGGCGGAAAGGTTCGGCGTAAATCCCGCGACCGCCGCGCGCGGCGTCGGAGTACTTACCGAGGCCGGGCTTCTTGAAAAGCGCAGGGGCGTCGGGCTTTTCGTGGCCGAGGGCGCGCGCGACGCCATTTGGAACGAGCGCCGCCAGATTTTCCGCGAAACAATGCTCCCCGCGCTTGTTGACGAGGCGCGAAAGCTCGGCGTTTCCCGGCAGGAACTTATCGCGATGATTATGGCGGCGGGGTGACGGACGCCAATGTGTGCGGGTTTCCCACAATTTTAAAAATCTTGTCACCGTGACGCAATACTTTTGGCGCTGAAGGGATGTTTTGGTTCGCCGGCGGCAAAGTTGCGCGTTTTTTCACGGTGTGTTATAATTATTTCTAGTAACCGGGAAAGGGGTCTGCGTCCCTTGACGAATGACCGCCCCGTTACGGCGCTTGCGCCAATGGCGGGGGTTACGGATTTCGCGTTCCGCGAAGTTTGCGCCCAGTTGGCCGATATCGCGACCACAACCGAGATGGTAAGCGCCAAGGGGCTTTGCTACGGCGACCGCAAATCCAATAAACTTATGCGTATCGCGGAGGCCGAGCGCCACGCCTCCGTACAGCTTTTCGGAAGCGAACCGGAAACGCTTGCAAAAGCGGCGGAAATGGCCGCGCGGATTCCGGGCGTGACGGCTGTTGACCTTAACATGGGCTGCCCCGTGCCGAAAATCGTTTCCGCCGGGGACGGGTGCGCGCTTATGCGCGATATCCCAAAGGCCGCCGCGCTGACACGCGCCGTCGCGGACGCGGTTTCGATACCGGTCACGGTAAAGTTCCGCAAGGGCTGGGACAAGGGAAGCGTTAACTGCGTCGAGTTCGCCAAGGCGATGGAACAGTCCGGCGCGGCGGGGCTTTGCGTCCACGGGCGCACACGGACACAGCTTTACGGCGGCGTGTGCGACTTTGACGCGATTGCCGCCGTGAAACGCGCGGTAGCAATCCCCGTGACGGCAAGCGGCGACATAGACTCGCCCGAGGCGGCTTTGCGATGCCGCAATTACACCGGCGCGGACTGTTTTATGGTCGGGCGCGCGGCTTTCGGAAACCCGTGGCTTGTGGCGGGGGTGGACGCGGCTTTGCGTGGTCTTCCGCCGCCGCCGGTTCCGAATCTTGCCGGACGGCTTGACGCCGCGAAAAGGCAAATCCTTCGCGCGGCCAAGGACAAGGGCGAAAGGGTCGCCTGTTTAGAGGCGCGCCGGCATTTAAGCTGGTATCTGCGCGGTGTTACGCGCGCCGCGCTGTTTCGCGCTTGGGTTATGAAGATAGAGAATATTAAGGACGCAGAGCGCGTGATACATGACATTTTGGAGTATGTAAGTGGGTGATTGCTTGGAGCAAGACCTTATTGCGCAAGTACAGACCGGTAATCACGACGCTTTCGAGCGTCTTATCCGCTTGCACGAAAAGCGTGTATACACAATCGCGCTGCGCATGACCGGCGACACCGAGGACGCGTTCGACGTTTCGCAGGATATTTTGCTGCGCGTTTATTCGAATATAGGAATGTTTAAGGGTGAAAGCTCTTTTTCCACATGGCTTTACAGGCTTGCCACAAACGTCTGCCTGGATTTTCTGCGCAAGCGAAAACGCCGCCGGGCGCGCGAAACCTCGCTTGACGGCGACGAGGGCGGCGAGGTTCGGGATATGCCGGATACCCGCTATACGCCGGAAAAGGCCTTTGAGAAGCTTGAACTGCGCGAAGAGATACGAAGGGCGCTTGACCGTATAAGCCCCGAGCATCGCCAGATACTGCTTCTGCGCGAGATAAGCGGACTAAGCTATACCGAAATCTCCAAGGCGCTTGGACTTGAAATAGGGACGGTAAAAAGCCGTATTGCCCGCGCGCGCGAACAGATGCGCGTTCTTTTAACTCCGGCAGGGAACATTTCCGTCTGAAGGGGCGTCTAAACGAATGAAACGGCCAAAAGGGGGTGCGCGTGACATGGAAGACTGCGGAAAATATATCGAACTGGCCGCATTGCTGCCCGACGGCGAACTTAGCAAGGCGGAAGAAGACGAGCTTATGCGTCACGCCGCCGAATGCGACGAATGCGCGGCGCGTATCCGGGAGTACGGCGCAATCCATAACGCAATGAGGGAAGATTTCGCGAAACCGCCCGACACGCTTGTTCCGGGTGTGATGTATAAGCTTGGTCTGCCGGAGTACTCGCGGGCGGCGCGTAAGGGGTTGCGGCGCTTCGCCCCGCGCGGTTTTACGCTTGCGGCGGCCTGTATCGCGGCGATTATTCTTCTCTTCGCCCAGAATAGGGAAAACGGTTTGTCCCGGTCGTCTGCGGAAACTCCGCGGCAGGACGCCGCCGCCGACTTTTATACGACCGCCGATGAAGAGTCTGCGGCCAGCCTTACGGCCACCGGCGCGCCGCCGCCGCAGGCCGCGCCCCCGGCTGCAGGCGTCCCGGCGGACGTTGACAGCAGCAGCAAGTTCGGACTGCAAGGCAGCGACGGGGAGATGCTTCCGCAGGAAAGCGATGCTTATTACAGCAGCGACCTGCCGGAACGTTCCGGCTTTGAATTAAGCAGAAACTTTGCCCCGCAGGCGTACCGTTACTGTTTTATAGCAAATTCCCCCGCCCCGCAGGGATTAAGCGTCAACGCGGCAGACTCTTCGGACGGCGCGCCCTATATCAACGCGGAAAACTCCGAGGATTTTTTCGTTATTATTGAAGGAATTGACGGCGAACTTTTAGAGGGCAGCGGCGATTTATATATAGTTGAATTCCGTCCCTGACCGTGCTATAATAAATCCGCCGCCCGTGACCGGCACGGGCGGCGGATTTTTTACATTATGTGCTAAGGGATAATTTTTATGAAATCAAAAACCAAGTTTATCGCCATAAACGGCATTGTGGCGGCGTTATATTGCACACTTACGCTTTCCTTGGGCGACGTCGGGTTCATGTCGCTTCAGTTCCGCCCCGCGGAAGCGATGACTGTGTTGCCGTTTATTTCTCCTTACACCGTATGGGGGCTTTTTGCGGGGTGCTTACTCTCAAATATTATCTCTCCGCTTGGGGTTCTGGATATGGTTTTCGGTTCCGCCGCGACGCTTTTGGCCGGATGTCTTACCGCGCGGTGCAAAAGTCTTTGGACTGCCGTTATTCCGCCCATCGCCGTAAACGCGGTGGTTGTCGGCGCGCTTATCGTGGTTGCCTCGCCCGAGCTTGGCGGGTTCGTGGCGTGGCCCGCACAGGCCGGCATGATTGCCGTGTCACAAACCATCTCTTGCGCCGGGCTTGGCGCCGCGCTTTATTACTCGCTTAAAAAGCTTTCCCTTAAAGAGCGCTTGAATTAGGGGCATTGCATATGAGTGACGGAAAACTGCTGCTTGTCGCGCTTGGCGCGGCGGCCTCGGCGGACGGGCTTAAAATGAAGAAAATGCCGCGTCTTGGCGCGCTTGCCGCGCGCGGGGCGCTTGTTACGGAAGTTGCGCCGGTGTTCCTTTCAAACGCCTATCCGTGCCTGACTTCGATGATAACGGGCGTACAGCCGTCTTTGCACGGCGTTATTGACGATACCGTTCCGGGCGCGCCCTCGCGTCAGTGGCGGCATACGCAGATAAAGGTTCCCACGCTTATCACCAAAACCAGATCTGCCGGACAAAGTGTTTGCAGCGTGATGTGGCCCGCGACACTGGACGCCGACACCCCCTTGCAGATGACCGACACATTCCCCTATGGACGGCGTTTCCGCGCCGC
Organism: Oscillospiraceae bacterium; assembly: GCA_031271665.1. Lineage (GTDB taxonomy): Bacteria > Bacillota > Clostridia > Oscillospirales > UBA929 > WRLJ01. The sequence goes on along the minus strand of JAISVI010000115.1, from coordinate 4,646 downwards.
GCTGACCGCGACAAGCAATTTCGCGGCCAAGGCGTTCCTTAAGCACGGGCGCATAATGACCGGGGAAAAACAGCCGGGACTTGATGACTTCGCCGTCGAGACGGTGCTTGACTGTCTGCGTACGAACCAACCCGAGCTTACGCTTCTGCGGTTAAGCGACTACGACTGGCACAAGAACGTCTACGGCCCGTCGAGCAGCGAGGCGCAGGACGCGCTTGCGCGTTACGACAAACGCGTCGGTCTGCTTGTAGACGCGCTTTGGGAGACGGGGGCGCTTAACAACACCGACATAATCATTTGCGGCGATTACGGAAGCCTTCCTGCGGCGCAAACCGTGGACTTAAACCGCTTTCTCGGCGCGATGTCCTCTGACGCGAAGTTTCACCAGACGGGCGGCGCGGCCTTCCTGCGGTTACTGCGGCGCGGCGACGTTGATTTGCAAAGGCGCGCCGCGAAGATGATAAAGGACATCCTTGACGACCCGCAAAGCGGGGTTTCCCGCGTACTGAGTCAAGAAGAGTTTGACGCATCGGGACTTGGGGACAGATTTGACCTTGGACTGGAGGCCGCGCCCGGATACCGCCTTTCGGCGGACGGCGAACAGATTAAGGCCGTACACGGACATACGCCGCAAAGCGTGGGAAACACCTTCTACCTTGCCGCCGGACCCCATATACCCGAGGACTTGGAGTTAAGCGGCGGTTGTATCACGGACATATGCGCCCTTTCCGCAAGAGTTCTTAACCTTCCCATGTGGGACATGGCCGGAGAAGCGCGTATACCTGTTATGGTTTAACCGAAGGAGGAAAAAACCGTGAAAATTCTTCGTATTGTACCAATGTTTACAAAGCACGGCGCGGTAGAGGTGTATATCCCGCAGTTAGAGGGCTTCTCCCGCCCGGAGGAACTAGAGGCGCTTGAGCGCGTCTCGAAGGCCATCCCGCTTAAAAAGTGGGCCTTTGTCCAGAACTGTCTGCCGCAGGAATACAGCGGCATTCTGGTTTCCGCAAAGGGCGGGCTTGAGCGCGCGCGCGAGGTGCGCGAAGCGGGCTTTTCCGTAATCGGCTATAATCTGGAGGCGCATGTCGGCGTCAAGGAACTGCTTGACCAGTGCAGCGCCGTCGCGCTTAACATACAAAGCGGCGTCCGCGAAGAGATGCTTAGTCTTTTAAGCATCTATACCACCCCCGGAATGTTCCGTATAGCGCTTGGTGTAAACAGCGTTCAGGAATATAACGACATGCAGCACAAGGGCTTTGACTATTTCATCGGGGATTTCTACACAAAGGCCGTTATTTCAAGCGGGCGCACAAATCCCCAGCTTGGGCCGATACAGGCAAATAAACTTGCCGTTTTGTCCGAGGTCACGCGCTGGGAACAGGAATCGAAGGAGAACGTCGCCCACATCGCGCAAATCATCCAGCGGGACGTTTATCTCACGCTTTCGCTTATCAAGATGTCGAACTCGGCCTTTTTCGGTTCGGAACATAAAATCAGCGACCTTAAAGACGCGATAATCCGTATCGGAATGGAAAACCTTACAAAATGGTCGATAGCGATACTCACGGCCGCCATTACCGAGGACAAGACCCCCGAAATCGCGCGTGTGGCGCTTGTCCGGGCGCGTTTTATGGAAAACCTTGCCGCGTGGCTTGCCAAAAGCCGCTGGCTGTCATTCTTCACGGGTATAGCCTCGGTAAGCGGCATAATGCTTGGCGAGTCGCTTGAGACCGCGCTTAAAGAAATGCAGGCTCCGCCAGAAATCCTTGATTACCTTAATTTCACCGGGGACATCGGCCGCCTTTACGGCATCGTGACAAGCTATATCTCCGGCGATATTGAGGCGCTTACGCGCTTTTTGGAAAACGACGCTTCGCTTGCCGAACGCCTTCACGTTGCCTATACAAGCGCGGAACTGTGGGTGGCGGATATCCTTAAAAGTATCGACCAGCAAACGCTTGATATGGAGAAGAGAAACGTTTAAGCTCCGAGGGCGTCGTGCCCTGTATTACCGTTGTAGGGGCGGCGTTCTGCCGCCCCTACGACCCTCTCCGCGCCTGTCGGCGGCACCTCCCCCAGAGGGGGAGGCAAGGGGCGTGTTGTAATTGTCAATTGTTCATTGTTAATTGTCCATTCCCCGTCGGGAACAATCCTCCGTCACGCTGCGCGTGCCACCTCCTTTTGCGAAAGGAGGCTTTGCGTCCGTAGAGCATTGTCAAGGGCTTTTTCGTAGATTTTTGGAAATGTGAAATTGCATTTGAAATGGAGCGATTCCTGTTGAAATTCTCGCTTAATTCATGGTATACTCAGTTTGGTAGGTTGGTTCGTAGGTTGGTTCGGCAAGCTATCGTTGGCGACAATTGCTTGTGACCTACCACACTTATTGTGTTAAGCCATGCCTGTCATGACGCATAGCTAAGGTTAAGGCCATTGGTGGCTGTAGTCTGTATTGTGTGTGATGCAAAAACTATGAGAGAGGAGAAGCCGTCCGATGTCTTCACGAGATTTGAAATTCATTGACCTTTTTGCTGGTGCGGGCGGTCTGTCCGAGGGCATCACGGAAGCAGGTTTTCACGGTCTGTTTTCCAATGAGATTGTTCCTGAGTATGCCCAAACGTACCAGCGCAATCATCCAAGTACGATAGTCGAAACGGCGGATATAAGAGATCTCAGTCCTGAGAAAATAATGAAAGATTTGAGCTTGGAACGAGGTGAGCTTGACTTAATAGCAGGTGGTCCGCCATGTCAAGGCTTTTCTATCAATGCACCAATACGGAGTATGCTTGATGACAGGAATCATTTGTTCAAAGACTATTTACGATTTGTTGATGTTTTTGCACCCAAAGCTATACTGATTGAGAACGTTCCAGGTCTTGTTTCATTTGAAGATGGAGCCACCCTTCATGCTATCCTTGATGCGTTAGCTGAGTTGGGTTATGGAGCTGATGTTCATATTTTGGGAGCTGCTTATTACGGCGTTCCTCAAATGCGTTGGCGTACAATTATAATAGGTCTGCGTGGCAAAAATTTGCCGCCACATATATTTCCTGAACCAGTATTCCATGCTCCTATACGTCCAAACTTTACTTCAACGTTTAATGGCCAGTCGTTGGTAAAAATGCCAACAGCCGAGACAGATTCAAAATTTGTAACAGTCCATGAGGCAATCGGCGATCTTCCTCCGTTAGTAAACGGTGAGCGAGGAGAGAAAATAAAAGCATACTCTAAAGCACCAAGCTGTGATTACCAAAAACGCGCGAGAACAGGTTCAAGCGGAGTAATAAATCATGAAGCTCCAAAATTGTCAGATATAAATATGCGTCGTTTAAAGTACATAAGACAGGGCGGTAATTGGACGGATATTCCAGATAAATTGTTGCCTAAAGGAATGCTTAGGGCGAGAAAATCAGACCACACAAAAAGGTATGGTAGAGTTGATGCGAATGGTCTGGCCTCCACTATACTAACAAAATGTGATCCGCATTGGGGGGCGTATTTTCATTATGAGCAAGACAGAACATTTACCGTTCGTGAAGCGGCAAGGATTCAGTCATTTCCAGATCATTTTATTTTTACCGGAACACAAGCACAGCAATTTGCTCAGGTAGGGAATGCCGTTCCTCCTATGTTAGCAAACGCGATAGGACTGGCAATAAAATCCGTTATAACGGAGGGCGAATGATGGCTGGATATATTTCTGAGTTTTTTGGATACCGGGCAGAGGATAAGTCTGAAATTGCTATGCAAGCAGCGGCAAACAAAATCTGTCCTTTTATCCACCGTCAATGTACAAAAATTCTTTCTCGTGACCGTGCTGTTTCGGGAGTGTGTGCCTTGCGGCAGAAAACATCCGGTTCACCAAGTATTATTTGTTGCCCGTTACGGCTTTACGCTGATGATTACAAAATGTTGAACCTTGTGTCGGAAAATGCCTTTAAACAAAGCCTTAATCTTTACGCTGGACGAGTTGCTGTCGATAAGGCAAAAGAGGAAAATGGAGCAGTTGCTGTTTTCGGCCATGGTTGGGGTGGCGAGTTGCGTTTGCCTCAACGGGAAGGAACAGGGTCTTACTTTGTAGACTGGGTTCTTGCTCGTCTGGATGGATTCGGAGAGCTTTCCGAGTTTACAGCTATTGAAGTTCAGACTATAGACACCACAGGGAACTATAGAACAGCGAGGGATAGTCTTCTTGACGGTCGAGAAATTACAGGCGATACCGTGGGCTTTAATTGGGAAAATGTATCAAAACGGATAATCCCCCAAATTATTTATAAAGGGCAAGTATTACAGCGTGAGGACTTATGTAAAACTGGCTTATACTTTGTATGTCCAAACCCTATTTATGAGCGCGTGTTAAAGCGTTTGGGTGGCAAGGATAAAATCCCGAGATTCCCGACACAGCCAGCTTCTATCCATTTTGTTTCGTATGATTACATAGAGAATGAAGAAATTGCCGATGGCGTTATTCGTCCGCTTGGTTTTATCGAAGAGCATTGCACCACTGTCTATAAAATTCAAGAGGCTTTTTCTGCTATGAATTTACCGGATGGAAATGTATATAGAGACGCTATAATGCGGTCTTTATATTACTGATGAAATCATCAAGGTGGGAAATATGGCTAAAAAGAAAAGAAATGATAAGAGCA
>JAISVI010000007.1 GCA_031271665.1 Oscillospiraceae bacterium | reverse complement strand
GGGTCGAACAAATCAAGTTTGTTCGTGGCGGAAAGCATGTCCATGTTCGCGTCCCACAGACTGTCAATAGTCCCGACGTCCTTCCAATAGCCCGAGAAGCGGTATACCGACATCTTTTCCCCGGCGGCAAGCATTTCCGGGATAATGTTCTTGCCGAAATCGTTGCTTGAACCGGGCGTTTCCTCGTCCTCTATCAAATAGCGGCGAAGCGTCTGCCAGTTGAATATGTATATGCCCATCGAGGCAAGCGTGCTTTTGGGGTTCTTGGGTTTCTCCTCAAATTCGTAAACGGTGTCGTCGTCGTTCGTGTTCAGAATACCGAAGCGCGAAGCTTCCTGAAGCGAAACCGATATGACCGCGATCGTACACTCCGCCCCGGCGCGCTTGTGCTTATCGAGCATTTCGGCATAGTCCATTTTGTAGATATGGTCGCCGGACAGGATAAGCACGTATTCCGGGTCATAGTTGTCAACAAAGCGCATGTTCTGATAAATCGCGTTGGCCGTACCCTTGTACCACTGCCCGCCCTTGCCGTGCATGTACGGCGGCAGGACGTGTACGCCGCCGTCAAGGCGGTCAAGATCCCATGGCTGTCCGTTGCCGATATAGGCGTTAAGCTCAAGCGGCTGGTACTGCGTAAGAACCCCGACGGTGTCTATGTCGGAGTTTACGCAGTTTGAAAGGGGAAAGTCGATTATGCGGTATTTCCCGCCGAACGGAACGGCGGGCTTTGCGACGTTTGTGGTAAGCACATAAAGGCGCGAACCCTGCCCCCCGGCAAGCAGCATTGCAACGATTTCCTTTTTCACTTAATCACACCCTTTGTAGAAATACGGCGGAGTACGGCGGCAAATCCATCATAAAGCTTTGTTCTCTGCCGTCGCATATGCCCGGAGTAGTGTGCATGTCATAGTTGTTGACATGACCCCAACCGCCGAACTCGCCCGCGTTTGAATTCAAAAGTTCTCGGTATGTACCCGGTTCCGATGCGCCGACGCGGTAGCCGTTTCTCGCCACGGGCGAGAAGTTGAACACGCAGACGATCTCTTTGCCATGCCTGTCATATCGCGAAAACGCAAGGGTATTGCCCTGATAATCTCCGGAGACAATCCACGAAAAGCCGCCCCAGTCCTGGTCGTTTTCCCAAAGCTCGGGGTGTGCGAGGTAAAAGCGGTTAAGCGTTCTGACGTAATTGCTAAGTTTTGCGTGCATCTCATATTCTTTAAGATGCCAGTCAAGGCTTTGCGCCTCGTTCCACTCGATAAACTGGCCGAACTCCGTGCCCATAAAGGTAAGCTTCTTGCCCGGATGGGCGATCATATACGAAAGATATGCCCGAACCCCGGCGAATTTGTCCGGGTAATATCCCGGCATCTTCTCTATAAGCGAGCATTTTCCGTGTACGACCTCGTCGTGCGATATGGGGAGTATGTAGTTCTCGGAAAACGCATACATCATCGAGAAGGTAAGGTCGGTGTGGCTGTGCTGGCGGTAGATGGGGTCAAGCTTCATATAGTGAAGCGTGTCGTTCATCCACCCCATGCTCCATTTGAAGTTAAAGCCAAGTCCGCCCAGATAGGCGGGCTTCGTGACCATCGGCCACGCCGTGCTTTCTTCTGCGATCATAAGCGTGTGGGGAAACGCGGCGTAAATCTGTTCATTAAGTTTGCGGAAGAAGGACACAGCCTCCAGATTTTCGCGTCCGCCGTAAATATTTGGGACATACGAACCCTGTCTGGCATAGTCAAGGTAAAGCATCGACGCCACCGCGTCCACACGCAGACCGTCCGCGTGGTACATGTCAAGCCAAAACATCGCCGAACTCATAAGGAACGAGCGCACCTCGTTGCGCCCGTAGTCGAACATAAGCGTACCCCAGTCCTTCTGTTCGCGGCGCGAGGGGTCGGAATACTCATAGCAGCAGGAACCGTCAAAGCTTATAAGCCCGAAGCCGTCCTTGGGAAAATGCGCGGGAACCCAGTCCAGAATCACGCCGATGCCCGCCTGATGGCAAAGGTCAACAAAGCGCATAAACTCTTTCGGTGTGCCGAAGCGGCTTGTCGGGGCGAAGTGACCCGTCACCTGATACCCCCAGGAGGCGTCAAGAGGATGCTCCATGACCGGCATAAGCTCGATATGGGTATAGCCCATGTCCGACACATAGCCGACAAGGCTTTCCGCCGTTTCCAAATAACTAAGTTCGCGGTTTCCTTCGCCGCGCTTCCACGAGCCAAGGTGAAGCTCGTATATGTTCACCGGTTTTGAGTAAACGTCGGCGCGCCCGGCCATATACTCGCCGTCGCCCCATTCGTAACCCGAAATGTCAAAGGTCTTCGAGGCGGTTTTCGGGCGCGTCTCGGCATGGAAGGCGTACGGGTCGGCCTTTTCGTTAACTGTCCCGTACGGCGTACGTACGGCGTATTTATAGCTTTCAAATTCCCCAAGCCCGGGAATAAAAAGTTCCCACACGCCGACCGAGATTTTTTTCATCCGGTGCGCGCTTTCGTCCCAAGCGTTGAAATCTCCGATAACGCCCACGCTTTGCGCCTCCGGCGCCCAGACGCGGAACATCCAGCCATCCTTGCCGCCGCGTTTTTCCGGGTGCGCCCCCAAAATCTGATAGGCGCGGCAGTCGCTGCCCTCGTGGAAAAAGTAAAGCTGGTCGGGCGCTTTTTTCTCGTCGGAAACCGTCTTGGCGGACGCCGGAACGTTTCCGGCGCTTTTATCGATTTTCGGCATAAGACGCTCCTATCTGATTATCGTGCCGTATGTTTCACCCGACAGTCCGGCGGCGTTCATCTCGTCAAAATCTATATGCATGGCGGGCATAAAGTTTTCATGCACGCGCACCACCACCTCGTGAAACGTAAGGGCGCGTTCCCCGGGCAGCTTTACGCTTACAAGCTGTCTGTTGGTAACGCCAAGCTCCTGCGCGTCCGAGGGGCGCAGATGGATGTGGCGCTTTGCGACAATCGCGCCTTGGGGAAGCGAAAGCTCGCCCGCCGGACCGATAAGCTTAACGGGGGCGCTGCCCGCGACGTCGCCGCTTTCGCGCACCGGCGCTTCCAAGCCAAGCGAGCGCGCGTCTGTCATGGAAATCTCGGCCTGTGTCGCCTTGCGCACGGGTCCAAGGATTGAAACGCGGTCAATGGCGCCGCGCGGCCCCTCGACACGCAGTTTTTCCTCGCTTAAAAACTCGCCCGGCTGGCTTAGCATCCGCTTGACGGTAAGCGCGTAACCCGCGCCGAAAAGCGTTTCCAGATCCGCCTGCGTCACATGCACATGGCGCGCGGACCCCTCTATAAGTATTGTGCCGTCCACAAGACCACCCCGTTCTTAATTAAGATATCATTCCGCGCCTATATATTAGCACGTCTCGGTTGGACATGCAATACAAATAATGGCAGTACCCCGCGACGCTCTCCGGCGCTCTACGCGACTGTGCAAACCGCCCTTACAAAACTGGCCTCGGCCTGTATTTTAAGCGGCAGCGCGAACACTTCAAAGCTTTCTTTTCCAAGCATCGCCCCAAGGCCGCACAAATTTTCAAGTATAAAAATCCCGTTTGACAAAAGCGCCCTGTGGCACTCAAACGGCGCGAAATCGGGGCCCGGCATGTCTATCCCCAGCATCCTGATTCCGCGGGAAATCAGAAAGTCATAAAGCTCTTTACTTACTGCCGGGTGCTTTGTAAAATATTCCTCTTCGCCGTATTTCGCGTCGAAACCCGTATACAAAAGCACTATATCGTCCCGCGTGACGGCATCCCGGTAAAAGGGCTTCATGGAGATGATTTCTTCGCCGCGCGCGTCAAGCAGCACGCCGCGCCCGGCAAAGCATTGCGCCGGAAAGTCGCGGCAGGTTCTTAAATCGCCCGTCATATGCATCGGCATATCGACATGCGTACCCGTATGCAGGCCGGATTTCAGCAGGTAAGATGTATGCCCGTCCGCCTCAAACGCCCTGTGCTTTGCAAGCGACAGTGGAATGTCGCCCGGATAGACCGGCGTTTCGTTTCCCAGAGTATGCGAAATATCTATTATGCTCATAAATAAACCTCTACGGTACGTGTACCGTTATATCCCCGTATGTGCGCGTGTCATATACCTGCGCGCCGATGTCCTCAAATCTGCGCATCGCCTCCGGCGAAGGGTGTCCGTACGTGTTGCGCCCGACGGACACCATCACGGTCTTGGGCGTAAGCGCCGCCAGAAACTCCTCCGAGCCGGAAGTGTTCGAGCCGTGATGTCCGGCAAGCAGCACCCCTCCGCTTGGGAACTGTGCCGCGCGGAGAAGCCAGCGCTCGGAAGCCGCGTCCATATCCCCGGTCGTCACAAAGGAAAAACCGTCGTACTCCACTATGACCGCCATGCACTGCTCGTTCATTCCCGGCATCCACTGCGCGGGGATAAGGCTTATCCTAGCCTTGCCAAGCGTAAGTTCTTCCGGTTCACGCACGGCGGAGAACGCGAAGTCCGGCGGCGCGGACAAAATCTCCTGCGTAGCGGGAAGGAACGTGCTTCCGGCGGGCATAAGCAAATTAAGCTCGTCAACGCCGTTTGTATGATCCTCGTGCGCGTGGGTAAGCAGAAGAAAATCTATCTCCGTCTCGCCCTCCGCGCGGAGAAAACCGTATGCCGCGCGCCCCGCGCCCGCGCTTCCGCCGCAGTCGATAACGGCGGTTTCCCCCTGCGAGCGCACTATCACGCACTGCCCCTGCCCCACGTCAAGGACGCTTACCGTAAGCCCCCACCGCCCTTCTCGCCACCGCGAAAGCGCAAGCATAAGCACAAAGGCGGAAAGCGCGAACGCGGCGGGCTGTTTCCAGGATTTGCGCATAATCCCCGTAAGCAGACAGGCGTACAGAAAGACAAGCCACGCGGCAAAAAGGACATTGCGCGTATAGACCGCCGCAAACGGGATACGCGCCGCAAGGTCAACCGCCCCCAGGAAGAACGCGAGAATCCACCGCGCCGGAAAGGCCGCGTAGTACCCAAGCGGCCAGTAGACCGCCGACAGCCCAAGCGCCGCGGCGGAGAGAATAAATATGGCCGTTACGGCCCAAAGCAGAAGCGCGTTGCAAAACGGAGCGATAACCGATATACCGTCGAACTCAAGCGCCGCTATGGGCGTAGAGAATACCATTGCGGCAAGCGAGGACGCAAGCGCCAGGCAGCCCGCCCGCCTTACCCCGGCGGGAAGGCGGCGGATAATGCGCGCCTTTTCGCACTTTGCCAGAAACAAAGCCCCAAGCTTACCCGCGAACAGCACAATCCCAAGCGTGGAGGATACCGAAAGCAAAAACCTCACGTCATGCAAGGCGTACGGCTCTGCTGTCAATATTATCGCCGCGGCGGCGCACAGCGCGTTTATGGACTTGTATTCCCGCATAAGCACCGGGGCAAGAAGCAAAAGCGCATACATAAGACCCGCGCGTATCGCAGAAAGCGGGAATCCGGCAATGGCCGTATATAAGAAAATCAACGGAATGCAGAAAATAAGCGAAAGCCAGCGCTTCCGGAAGAAAAGCGCCGCGAACCCCGCAAGCATCGAGATGTGCAGACCCGATACCGCCGCCACATGGCTCATACCCGCGCGGAACAGGTTATCCGTAGTTTTAACGGTGAAACCGGACTTGTCCCCGGTCAAAAGACCGTTTATAAACGCGGCCTGTTCGGGCGGGAACAGACTGTAAATCCGCTCCCTTACGCTTTGCGCCCAGTACGCGGGTCTGTGCCGCAGGGGAACGCCTTCCGCCGGGACGCGTTCCAAATCACCCTGCTGCGACGCGGTAAGATGGCTTCCGTAAGAGTATCCCGCGCGAAAGCGGAACTCGCCCCTTACCCTGTCGCCGGGCTTCAGCTCGGCGGCCGCGTCGGTGTATACGGTCGCGGTGACGCCAAACGCGCGCCCCTCGAACATAAAGCCGTAGGCGCTTTCGCGGGGGAATGATGAAATTTCTATCTCGCAGTAAAGCGTTTCGCCGTCCTTGGCATAGGCCTCGCGCAGGAATAAGGCGTGGTGAGCGGCTCGCCAACCGATATAGACAAGCGCCGCCAGAAGCGCAAAGAGGACGCGTTTAACATACTTTCGCATAGACTCTATATCGCCGCGTCAAAAATGCCGCCCTTCCCCTGCCCGTCCTGTTCGGCGCTGCTTGGCTTTGATATGGTAACCTCGGTTGTGCCGCCGGATATGTAAACTTTCTTGCACTCCGGGCAGATTCCGGCATGCAGGCGCACCTTAGTCTGGACGTTCGCGCCCGTCTCGCGCCCCTTTTGCTCCGCGATTGCCACATGCTCTTTTTCGTGCGCGTGAACAAGGCTCGCTGCGATGGAGGGTGCCGCCTTCGCGCCGCCCTTAAAGGACACGCCCGCGTCGCCGGACTGATCCTTATACTTCCGGCTTGCGCAGGTCTGGCAAAGCCCCTTGGGCTTGGCGTTATTGTCCGGCCTAAGCGTGTCGGGCGGCTTTTCCTGCTTCCGCGTCTTGGGCGGCGGCGCGAAGCGCGGCGCTTCCGGGCGCGGCGGCAAGGCGCGCGGCGCAAGCTGTGTCCCGGCATGTATATTCAAAGCGCCCGCCCCCTTTTTTGTGTTGCGTTTGCGGTGAATTTGCGATATAATATCCGTGCAGCAGATATTATCTTTTAAAGATATACCATTTCGCATTCGCGAACCGGCGATTCGCGCCTATGTTACAATATAACCGGAGGTGAATCAAATGGCTAATACGACATATAACATCCGCATTGACTCCCGTGTTCGCAAGGAAGCTGACGAGCTTTTTAAAAGTATGGGTCTGTCTATGTCGGCCGCCGTGAATTTGTTTCTCAAACAGTCTGTAATCCAACGAAGGCTTCCGATTGATGAGATAATCGCCGAACCGACAGGAGAGCCGCCCGCCGACAGCGAATATCACCGCTTTGATACTTGGGAGCAGGCAAAGGAGTGGTTAAAGAGGTAGGCAATGCGCCCGCCCTTCTTACGCCAAGTTGGCGGGAAGCGGTTGGCCGCCCAGAATGTGAAAGTGCAGATGTCCGACGGACTGCGCGGCGTTTGACCCGCTGTTTGTGATTACGCGGAAGCCGCCCTGAAGCCCCCACTCGGCGTATTTTTGCGAGATAACGGTGAAGATATGCCCCACAATCTCCGCGCCGCCCTCTGCGGAAGCAATGTCCGCCGCCGAGGCGATATGCGCCTTGGGAACCGCAAGCGCGTGGAAAACCGCCTGCGGCGCATTGTCGCGGAACACAAGCATTTTCTCGTCCTCGTAAAGCTTTGCCGACGGGATCGTCCCCGCGATAATGGCACAGAATATACAGTCCATCGTCATGCCTCCTACGCTTTAACCGTCTGTTCAACAAGCCCTTCCACAAGGGCAAGCGCGCTTTCAAGAAGCTTCGCGTCCCTGCCGCCGCCCATAGCCGAGTCGGGCTTGCCGCCGCCGGAACCGCCGCACGCCTTCGAGACGGCTTTTATAATGTTGCCCGCATGCGCGCCCTTGGAAAGCGCCCGCGCGCCGCAGACGGCGAGAAACGTTATTTTGTCCCCGTCCAAAGCCGCAAGAACAGCCACCATGTCCGGGTTCTTGTCGCGCAGGTAATCGCCCATAGTACGAAGCGCCTCGGCGTCCCAGTCCGCCGACGCCCCCGTCACGACGCTTACGCCATTCACGGCGCGCGGCGCGGCGGCTGTACGGTCCGCCTCCGCGCGCGCGGCAACGGCCTTATATTTCATAAGTTCTCTCTGAACGTCCTTGGCCGCGTTGACATGCGCCTCCAACCGCGCCTCCAGCTCCGAGGGCGAGGTTTTAAGCGTCTCGGCGGCAAGGTGCAGCGCGCGCTGCGCGTCCTCCAGCTTCTCTAAAAGCGCAAAGCCAGTCACGGCCTCGATTCGGCGTACGCCGGAGGCGACCGACGCCTCGCTTCTGAAGTGGAACGCGCCGGCAAGCGCCGTGTTTACAAGGTGCGTACCGCCGCAAAGCTCGAAGGAATAGTCGCCCATGCGCACGGTGCGCACGGTTTCGCCGTATTTCTCGCCGAAAAGCGCAGTCGCGCCCTGCTCCTTTGCCTCTTCAAGGCGCATTTCGCGGACTGTAACGTCAAGCCCGGCAAGTATTTTTTCGTTGACGATGCGGTTGACCCGCGCGATTTCCTCGGCGGTAAGCGCCGAGAAATGGGTGAAGTCAAACCTGAGGTTATCCGGCTCGACAAGCGAGCCCGCCTGTTCGACATGGTTTCCAAGGACGTCGCGCAGCGCCTTTTGAAGAAGGTGCGTGGCGCTGTGGGCGCGGGCGGTCGCCGCGCGGCGGGAAATATCTATCTCGGCGGTCACGCTGTCCCCGGCGGAAATCTCGCCCGACAGGGCTTCCCCGATGTGAAGGTATTTGCCGTCCCCGGTTTTGCGCACGTCCGTGACGCGCATTTCAAACATGTCGTTATAGATACGCCCGCGGTCGGCGGTCTGACCGCCGCTCTCGGCGTAAAACGGCGTTTTGTCAAGCACCACCGTAAGGTTATTTCCGTCCGCTATCGCGGCCCACACCTCGGCCTTTTCGGGGCGGGGCGCATAGCCGGTGAAGAGGGTTTTCTTCTCTTTGTCAATCCCAAGGTCAAGACTTTGCCAGGACATATCGCCCAATGCCGCGCGGGCGCTGCGCGCGCGTTCGCGCTGGGCTTTCATCTGGCTGTCAAAGCCGCCTTGGTCAAGGGTAAGGCCGTTTTCGGAAAGCACCTCCAGCGTAAGCTCAAGCGGGAAGCCGAAGGTGTCGTAAAGCTTAAACGCAGTCGCGCCGTCAAGCACGCTTGCCACGGATTCAACCGTGCGCCCGATTTCCTCGGCAAGCAGGCGGCTTCCCGCGTCGATTGTAAGCGAGAATTTCTCTTCCTCGTGTCCGATTACGCGCGTTATAAAGTCGCGCTTACGCACCAAGTCGGGATACGCCCCGCCGCTTTCCTCTATAACGGTTTGGCAAAGCTTTGCAAGAAAGGGTTCCTTTATCCCCAAAAGCCGCCCGTGGCGCGCCGCGCGGCGAAGCAGACGGCGCAGGACATAGCCGCGCCCCTCGTTGCTTGGAAGCACACCGTCGCACACAAGCATCGTGGTCGAGCGGATATGGTCGGTTACAATGCGCAAGGACACGTCGCTGCGCGCGGAACTGCCGTACTCCACGCCGGAGAGCGCGCTTACCTGGCGGCGTATGCGCGTTATGGAATCCACCTCGAACACGTTCGCAACGCCCTGTACCACGCAGGCAAGGCGCTCCAGCCCCATGCCGAAGTCGATGTTCTTTTGCGCAAGCGGGGTATAGTTGCCCGCGCCGTCGTTGTTAAACTGCGTGAAGACATTGTTGCCGACCTCTACAAACCTGTCGCAGTCACAGCCCGGGGCGCAGTCCGGCTTCCCGCAGCCGTTTTCCGGGCCGCGGTCAAAGTATATCTCCGAACACGGGCCGCACGGGCCGGAGCCGATGTCCCAAAAGTTATCCTCTTTGCCAAGGCGCACCATATGCGACTCCGGGACGCCGATCTCCTTCGTCCAGATGTCCCAAGCCTCGTCGTCCTCTATATAGACCGAGCAGTAAAGCTTCGCCGGGTCAATCCCCATCACCTTCGTAAAAAACTCCCATGTCCAGGCGATGGCCTCTCTTTTGAAGTAGTCCCCGAATGAGAAATGGCCAAGCATCTCGAAAAAAGTACAGTGGCGGTCGGTCTTTCCCACGCGGTCTATATCTATAACGCGCACACATTTCTGGCATGTGGTCACACGCTTCGCCGGGGGGACGGCCTGTCCCGAAAAGTACGGTTTAAGCGGCGCCATGCCGGAGTTTATCAGAAGCAGCGACGCGTCGCTTTCCGGGATAAGCGAAAAGCTTGGCATACGCAGGTGATCCTTGCTTTCAAAAAAGGACAGGTATTTTTCGCGGATTTCGTTAAGTCCAAGGTTTTGCATGGGGGGCTTCCTCCTAGTTTATAGCATAAATAATCTGGCCGGTTTTATATACATTTTGAACAAAACCGCTTTTATCGTCACTGCTGTCAAGCAGTATCGGCTCAATATCAAGGCTTACCCCATGGCGCAGCCGCCAAAGCCTTGAAGAAGCCTCTAACCAATCACCGGAAAAGCCGTTGAAAATAACTGCCACGTCTATGTCGCTGTTATCTCCCGCCGACCCTTTTGCGTAAGAGCCGTAAAGGACAATAGATTCGGGAGAAAACTCTTTTCTCACAGCCTCGGCGTATAACTCCACGGTTTTTATAACCGATTCTTTATCCAACACAGCAAATCCTCCGTTTCCGCCATAATTCGCCTGCATCTTTCAACCGAAAGCACCGACAGAAGCCGCTGTCTGAATTCCGGGTAACGGGCTTCTATGTTAAGCGGATTAAGATACTCAAGAAATTTTATCTGCTCCTCCGACATGACATCTATAAGCCCTGCCGCGATGGCAAGCTTTGATAAATCATGTGTTTTCGGGGGACTCTCATCTTCCTTACAGTCGCGGGCAATTACCGCTTTAAGCGCCTTCTCGATCGTCTGGTGGCACATAAATCCGACATAAATAAATCTCTTGCCGTTCAGCATAACTGCGGCGGCGGAAAGATCATATTCTGCCAAATCAAGCCAATACGCGGATTTATTCATCATACATTCACACCCAAGAAACGCCGAGAGGCAGCGTTAGTCATATCTGTCATAACTCTGCCGTGCCTCTAAGAAGTCGTTGTAGTTGGTGAAGAACTCCGTTTCATTTTCGTCGTTAAGAAGGTAGTAGAAGTAGTTTGTGGAATTGGGACGAAGCGCCGCGTTTATAGAGTCTATCCCCGGGTTGCAAATAGGGCCGGGCGGCAGTCCGGGGTGGATATAGGTATTATAGGGATTGTCCGTCTCCATGTCCTCTTGGGTGATTTCGCGCCGCCCCTCCATGTAATAAAGCAGGGTGGCGTCAATTTGCAGAAGGCGCGTTTCCCACCTCCCCTGGCGGTTTTCAAGGCGGTTATAGATAACCGACGCGATATTCCTGCGCTCTTCCATGTCCGCGCCGGACTCTTGCTCGATCATTGACGCCACCGTCAGTATTTCGTGCATGGTATAGCCCATAGTGTCCGCGCGCCTTCGCATATCGGCGGTAAATCTATTGTCGAACTCGACGACCATTTTCTGAAGGACGGCGACGGGCGACTCGTTTACGAGAAACTCATAGGTGTTCGGGAAGAGATACCCTTCCACCCTCCCCGGAACGGCGGAGAAGTTCTTCAAATAGCCATACCGCCAGTTTGTGGTTGCGGCGGCCTCTTCAAGCTCTTCAACGTCGGCAACTTCATTCTCCGCGAGCAGGTCAAACATCTGGGCTGCTGTAAGCCCCTCGCGCAGCGTCACCATGATGGGGGTTCGGAACTCCGAGCGCTCGTTTATCGAGTACACAAGCGCGCGGTAATCCGTTGACACAAGGTCGTATTTACCCGGCGCCATTTTCGCCTCGGCGTCGGAAAAGCCGCAGTAAAGCTTAAAAAGCCAGTCATACTCGATAAGCCCTTTCTCCTTCAGAAGAACGGCCAGATCGTCAATGGTCATATCCGGCGTGTACTCAATCGTGGCGGACACGGGCGTTTTCTGGATGGCCAGTATATCCCGCGCGTATGCCCATAAATTAGAGCCAAGCACAAAAGAAACGACAAGCACACCGATTACATAAACAATGCCCACCATAAAACCCACGAACGAACGCGGTCTGCGACGCATCACAACGCGCGGGGGTTTCTGCGCCGCCTTCCCGCCCGCCGTTGCGGGCGCGGGTGTTTCCGCGATATCTGCCTGTGACTCGGGCAAGGGGGGGGTTGCGGGCTTGGCGCTTTTCGTTGCCGGCGACTGTAAAAACCCCTTTGGAAGCACCGAACGCCGCGCGGGCGGCTTGGATACCGGCTGCCTTGGCGCGGACGGCTTGGATACCGTCTGCCTTGGCACAGGCGGTTTGGGCGCGGCAGCGCTTTCCGTCCGCCCCTCCGGGCGCTTTGCCGCAGGGGAAGCGGGCGGATTAAATTCTATTCCTTTGCGCGTGAACTCCGACGGTCTTTTTTCCGGCGTATCCGGCATAATCCGCGTTCTCCTTCCTGCCCGTGGTTCAGATGGCGCGCCGAGTGCGTCGCGCTCTACACCCTCTTTAGAAAAGAGGATGCCGACCGCAGTCGGCGGGTATTTTGACATCGGGCGGGGCGCTCTTCTTCCGTTTCAGTAACCAATCTGTTCCACCTTGCATAGGATACGGCAGATGTTAGGCTGCGCGACGCGGCCGGGCGTCAAATCTATATGCGAGGTGACATTCACATGTGTCTGAAAGGGATTCTCAACGGCGACAACCTTATTTGGATCGCGCTGATCTTAGTCGTCCTGATGTGCTGCTGCGACTAATCGCCAATTGAAAGCCCAATCCGCGGATTCCCGCTTAAGGCCGTCAAGTGACGGTCTTAAGCCATTTCAATAAAAGATGTCGCTTTTTATATTCTGGGCTGTTTGCGCGGTTTTTAACACCTCGGCAAGAGTAAGACCGAAATCTATGCTGTTTCCGGCGGCTTTCGCGGTAATAATCCTGCCGTCGGTCACGACGCGCGCGTCCTCGACATACACCGCGCCGCCTTTTATAAGCGCGTCCTTTACCGAAGGGTGGCTTACCGCGCTGCGCCCCTTCAAAAGCCCCATATCCGCGAGTATCGACGGCGCGGCGCATATCGCGGCCAAAAACGCCCCACATCCGTTCGCCGCACGTATAAGTTCCGCCACGGCGGGAGTTCCCGCAAGGTTTTTCACGCCCTCGCCGCCGCCGGGCAACATAATCATATCCCCCTCGGCAAGGTCGGCAGGGCGCACCCCGTCAAGCGACATATCCGCCTTTACCGCGATACCGTGCGAGGATACGGCGGCTTCGCCGCTTACCGCGGCAAGCGCGGCAGGGATCTCCGCCCGCCGGAGAATGTCCGCGGGCGCAAGCGCCTCGATTGTTTCAAAACCGTCCGCAAGCAGAATGTATACCATAAAGCCCTCCTATATGCCCGCCGCTAATTATACAGTAAATTCGCATACATTGGAAGTCCCGGCGCGAACATTTTCTCTGCCGCCCCCAAAAATTTTACACACGCCCCCGTGTCCGAGCGGACAAGCCCGCCCGCCGAATCCTCGAGAACGCGCCGCGCGTCAAGCGCCTGATAGCGGTCTTCGTAAAGTTTAAGGGTATAGCTTCGCGCGATTATGTCCCAGCGCGCCGCGTCGCGCCTTGGGTGCGCGGTATCGGCGCACATCCGCCCGTACAGCGCGTCCAAAGCCTTTGCGTCCTCCGGCGTCACCCCGTCAAGCACGCGCCCGCCGCCTTCCGGCGGGCTTGCTTGCGCGGGCATAAGCCCGGTCTGCGCGAATCCGAAGCGCGCGTAGAACCGCGCAAGGCCGGCGCTTGCCGGAATCAGGAAGGCAAGGGCGACGCCCCGCAGGCAAAGCCCGTCAAGCGCCTTCTCCACAAGCGCCCCGGCAAGCCCACGCCCCCTGTATTCCGGCAATGTGGCCACGCCAAGGATATACGCGGCGCTTATCTCTTGATGCGGCAAGTTAATCGTCTGCGGGATAAAGTGAAGCGTCGAAACGGGGTTTTTGCCGTCTTCCGCCGCGACAAACGCGCGGTCTGGGTCGTACTCACGTTCAAACGCGCCCCAGTCCTCATTAAAGCAAACGCGCCATAATTCGCGCAAATCGTCGTTCCTAGACGCGCGGCGCACATCAAACGCCATTTTTCGCCCTCCGCCTTTGCCTGCGCACGGCAAGCATAAAGCGCGGCAGTTTCATCGCCCGCGCCCAGCGCGAGGGGTGGAAGGCCACGCGGTACAGCCATTCAAGCCCAAGCCTTCGGAAAATCGCCGGGGCGCGTTTTGTCTTCCCGGCCAGAATATCCACCGTTCCGCCAAGCCCAAGCATAAGCGCCGGGCCGACGTTTTCAAGATTTCGCCCCATCCACATTTCCTGTTTCGGCGCGCCCAGACATACGAAGATAACGTCCGGCGCGCATTCGCGGATATGGCGCGTCACCGCGCTTTCATCTTCGTAATAGCCGTCGCGTACGCCGCTTACCCGAAGGGCGGGGTGAGTTCCCTTGACCCTGTCCGCCGCCGCCCGCGCCACGCCCGGCTTCCCGCCAAGCAGATAAAGGGACTTGCCCTTCTCTTCCATAACCGCAAGCAGCGCCTGGGCGAACTCAACGCCCGGCAAGCGCCCGGGAAGCGGTCGCCCAAGACGCTTTGCCGCCTTGACGACGCCGACGCCGTCCGCCAAAACCATGTCCGCGGCGTTAAGCGTATCGCGAAGCGACGCGTCTTTCTGCGCGGCAAAGGTGATTTCCGCGTTCGGGGTCACGGCAAAGCGCGGCTTCGGGTCGCAGAGCCACGCTTTCGCCCTGTCAAGCGCGCTTTCCATTGTAAAGGCGTCGAAACGCACGCCCAGAACGTCAATTTTAACGTCGCCCATCTGCCGCGTCCTTCCTAATACCTTTTCTTGACATACCCGGGGGTTGTGATATACTCAGCATATTACCTTTACCGGAGGTGACCTATGACAATCTGCGAAACGCAGGAAAAAATACTCCGCCTTAAACGGGAGAGAGATGTGTGCGTACTGGCGCACAGCTATCAGTCAAAGGAAATCCTTGAGATTGCCGACTTCACCGGGGATTCCTTCGCCCTTAGCGAAATGGCCGCCAAAACCGCGCAAAATACCGTGGTTATGGCCGGAGTACGCTTCATGGCGGAAACGGTGAAGCTGCTGTCCCCGGAAAAGGCCGTTTACCTCGCCAATCCGAAGGCGGGCTGTCCGATGGCAGACCAGCTTACGCCCGAGGCGCTTATCGAGGCAAAGCGGCTTTACCCGGACTATGCCGTGGTCGCCTATATCAACACCACCGCCGCGCTTAAGGCGCATTGCGACGTTTGCGTAACATCGTCCACGGCGGTTGAGATAGTAAGAAAGCTTGATAATCCGAATATCCTGTTTATCCCCGACAAAAACCTTGGCGACTATGTTGCGCGTCAGATTCCGGAAAAAAACTTTGCGTTCCTTGACGGCGGGTGTCCCATACACGCCGCCGTAGGGGCGGCGGACGTGTCAGACGCGAGGCGGACCCACCCCGGCGCGCTGCTTTTGGTACACCCCGAATGCGTCCCCGACGTCGTCAGGGCGGCGGATTTTGTCGGCTCGACCTCGGCGATAATGGAATATGCAAAAAATTCAGACGCAAGAGAGTTTATAATAGGTACGGAATCAAGTATCGCGTCGCATCTGCAATACGCCTGCCCGGACAAGCGTTTCCATGTGCTTGGGAAAAAGCTGATTTGCCCCAACATGCGCCTTACAACGCTTAACGACGTCTGCTACGCCGTAAACGGCGCGGGGGACGAAATCGTCTTGCCGCCCGACACTATGAAGACCGCGCGCAAATGTATCGACGAGATGATCCGGCTTGGCAGACGGGAAGCGCGGGCATGACGAACCCGGAACCGTACGGGCAGGAAGCGGCGGGCAAAGACCGCCCGCGCCCTTGGCTGCGGCTTTTTGCCTTTTTATTTGACACTCTGCTTCTTACCGCGCCGATAAAGTTCGTATTGTTTCTTTATTCCCCGGATCTTTATACGAATTTCGTCTTCGGGTTTTTCAGTCTTGGCGGGTCGCTGATGATGATTGTCACCTCTCTGCCCCTTATGGCGTTTACAACGCGCACTTGGGGTACTACGGCGGGGAAGGCGCTTCTCGGCTGTTCGGTAAGCCGCGCGGACGGCGGCAAGGTCGCCTTCACCGCCGCTTATAAGCGCACCGTTACAAGTTTCGTTGTCGGAACGGCGATGATGATTCTCAATGAATTTACCGTACTCGCGCTTTTTCTGTGCTATCGCGGGATAAAGCTGCGCGGGGGTACCTTCTGGGACTCGAAGTACCGTACAAAAGTGTCTTATACTGCACCGCGTCCGGCGGCGGTGGCGGCGTTTGTCTGCCTGTTCGCCGGGCTTTTGTTTTTGGACAGATACCCGCTTTTAGTGACTGTATACAAACCGCTTGTTGACGAGTTTTTAAAGCTTTTGGAATCCTATTCCTCCGGCGCGGCAGTCCAGTCTATCGGCGCGGCTTTAAGCGTCATGCTTTCATAGCGTATATTCGATATGATAAAGCCGCTTTCCGCGTCGTAGAACTGCCACCAGTTTTCTTCCGCCGCCGTAAACCCCGCGTCCTGCATGGCGCGGAGAAGAATCTGCGCGTTTTGCCGCTGCGACTGTCCCGCCTGTGCAAAGGGACGCGCGGCGGCTTTTGTAAAGGTGTGAACCGGCGTCGGGAAATCAAGCTGTTCCCCGCGCGCGTCAAGCAGAACCACGTCTACCGCCGCGCCTTGGGCGCTTCTAGAAACGTCTTTCGGGTTCGGCACAATATCCGGGTCGCCGATTGCGTTATAAAGCGTATACTGAATACTTTGCGGATAATAGCCGCCCACGACCGCAAGGTCGTATCCCTCTGCCGCAAGCGCCGAACGCGCCTTTGCAAGTTTAAGCGCGGCCTTTTTATCGACAAGAACCCAGTCTTTTGCGAGATAGGGCGGGTGCTTCTCCGCCTCCGGATCGGTAAGCCTTCGCAGATAGTTGCCCTCCTGCGCAAGGCGCTGATCAGTCTTTATGCCCGGCACGACGGTTTCAAGAAGGACAAGGGTCGCCTGGTTAACTCCCTCGTCGGGTATATGCGCCACGGTGTACATGGTTTCCGGGTCGTACTCCGCGACAGAATCCGCCCGGATATAGCCCGATGTTCCGCGCTGGGTAAGCGCCACATAGTAGAGATCGTCAATATCCGTGCCAAGCAGCGTTACCAGTTCGTCCTTTTCAAGAACCTCGATCTCCTCGAACTCCGGTATGGTTTCCGTCGGCTGCGCCGGCTGTTCGGAGGCGGCGGTTTCTCCCTCCGGCGGCGCGTCTTGTGAAGGCGGCGGCGTCTGCGCGGGAAGCATGGACGCGATATAATTGCGTGACAGAAGCTGTACGTTCGCGGCAAGGACATAACCCTCGCGCGCGGCGGCGTATCTGTTGTCCGTGGGTTCGAAATAATTGGGCGGAGGCGAGGCGGTCGGTTCGCCCGTCTCCTCCGCTTCACCGAATATCTGCTCCCACAGAAGCCCGCACGAAGGCAGCGTTAATAAACACAGCATCATTGCCGCGATTAACAGAATTTTTACTTTCTTCATGGCCGAGTCCACCCCCCTTTCAGTGAATCGCGCGTATCGTTCTAATCCCCGCCCCGCCGCATATAAATGTAGAGAATTGAGTGGGAGGGGGCTGACCTTTGAAGGGAAACATTGAGGAACGCGCCTGCGAGGTAGCTGTCTACATCATAGAAACCAAGGCGACGGTACGCGCCGCTGCGGCGAAGTTCGGTATTTCAAAATCCACCGTACATAAGGATCTTAGCGAGCGCTTAAAGACTTATAACCACTCGCTTTACCTTGCCGTCAAGGAGGTGCTTGAAGAGAACAAAGCGGAACGCCACCTGCGCGGCGGCATGGCCACGCGGCGCAAATACAAGGGAGACGAGGCAATTGACAATTGACAATGAACAATTGTCAATTATAGTCCGGTTTTTGTCGTCAAATAATTGTCAATTGTCAATTGTACATTGTCAATTATTCAAAACAGTCCCGAGATAAGGCCGTTTGCGTCTACGTCCACCGACTCGTACGCGGGGACGCGGGGAAGGCCGGGCATCGTCATTATC
The DNA here is from genome assembly GCA_031271665.1 of Oscillospiraceae bacterium. Taxonomy (GTDB): domain Bacteria; phylum Bacillota; class Clostridia; order Oscillospirales; family UBA929; genus WRLJ01. The sequence continues at coordinate 27,736 of JAISVI010000007.1, read as the reverse complement.
TCGCCGGTATAAACCACAACGAATCCGGCGCCGGCCGACAGCTTCACGCGGGAGACTCGCAGGGTGAAACCGGCGGGTCTTCCCAATTTTTTGGGGTCGTCGGACAGCGAATACTGCGTTTTCGCGACGCAGACGGGAAGATTGCCGTACCCGTCCGCGGTAAGCGCGTCAAGCTCTTTCGCGGCGGCGGGCGCAAACTCCGTGCCGTCCGCGCCGTAGATTTCACGCGCGAGCGTTTCGATTTTCGTTTTAAGCGGCATATCGTCCGGGTAAAGGAATCTAAGCTTATTGTCCCCGTTTCCGACGGCGTTAAGCACTTCGGCGGCAAGCGCCTCGCCCCCCTCGCCGCCTTTTGCCCAAACCTCGCAAAGGGCGTGGCGCGCGCCCGCCTCCTCGCAGACGCGGGCGATTTCATTAAGCTGTTCGGGCGTGTCCGCCGCGAACCGGTTTATGGCCACAACCGCGGGCAACCCGAATTTGCGCGTCATGTTCTCGATATGCGCCCGCAAATTGTCCGTGCCGCCGTTATAGGCGACAGAACGCGCCGTTGCCACGATAACGCAGGCCGAGGGTTTAAGCCCGCCCGCGCGGCATTTGATGTCGATAAATTTCTCCGCGCCCAAATCCGCGCCGAAGCCCGCCTCGGTAACGACAATGTCCGAAAGCGAAAGCGCAAGGCGCGTGGCGGCAAGGCTGCTGCACCCGTGGGCGATATTGGCGAACGGCCCGCCGTGGATAAACGTCGGGGTATGTTCAAGCGTCTGGACAAGGTTTGGTTTCATCGCGTCGCGCAGAAGCGCGGCCATCGCGCCATGAACCCCAAGGTCGCCGCAGGTGACGCGCTTTCCGTCCGCGCGGCTTCCGACGACAAGGCGGGCAAGGCGCGCGCGCAAATCGGACAAATCCTCGCTTAAACAAAGCACGGCCATTATCTCGCTTGCGGCGGTAATGTCAAAGCCGTCCTCACGCGGAACGCCGTTTGCCGCGCCGCCAAGGCCGATGGCAAGGCCGCGCAGGGCGCGGTCGTTCATATCCATACAGCGTTTCCATGTAATCCGGCGCGGGTCAATGCCAAGGGTGTTGCCCTGCTGAAGATGGTTGTCAACCGCCGCCGCGAGCAGGTTGTTCGCGGCGGTAACCGCGTGTATGTCGCCCGTGAAGTGAAGGTTAAGATCCTCCATCGGGACAACTTGGGCATATCCGCCGCCCGCCGCGCCGCCCTTTATGCCGAACACCGGACCAAGGGACGGTTCGCGCAGGCAAAGCATCGTGTTTTTCCCAAGACGGCGCAGTCCGTCGGCAAGGCCGACGCTTACCGTGGTCTTCCCCTCGCCCATCGGTGTCGGCGAGACGGCGGTCACAAGAACCAACGCGCCCCTTGGCGCGCCGGGCTTTTTACTCACCTTCGCCTTATATCTGCCGTACGACTCCCACTCGTCTTCCGCAAGACCGACGGCGCGGGCGATTTCCTCTATCGGCGCGAGACGCGCGCTTTGCGCAATTTCTATGTCCTTCATAAACTTAACCTTTCATTTGTGTTTGTGCCCACTCTGCGGCGGTTATCGTGTTTTGCATAAGGATTGCCCGTGTCATCGGCCCGACGCCGCCAGGTACGGGGGTGATATACGATGCCTTCGGCTCGGCCTCGGCAAACACCACGTCGCCCGCAAGCTTCCCGTCGGGTTTCCTGTTCATCGCCACGTCAACCACAACTGCGCCCGGCTTCACCATATCCCCGGTGATAAGCCCAAGCCTGCCCACGGCGGACACAAGAATGTCCGCGCGGCGGCACACCGCCGCAAGGTCGGGGGTGCGGCTGTGCGCGATTGTAACGGTGGCGTGCCTGTGCAGCAGAAGAAGCGCCATCGGCTTTCCCACGATGTCCGAACGGCCCACGACCACGCACTCTTTGCCCTTGGGGTCAATCGCGTATTTGTCAAGAAGCGCCATAACGCCCGCCGGGGTACACGGCGCGAAGCGCGGCTGCCCCTGGGTGATAAGCCCGACGTTTTCGGGGTGGAACGCGTCCACGTCCTTGCGCGGGTCAACCGCCAGAAGGATTTCCTTCTCGTTAATATGCCCCGGCAGCGGCATCTGCACCAGTATCCCGTGAACGTCGGCGCGGGCGTTAAGGTCATTTATAAGGGAAATCAGCCCGCTTTGGCTTGTCTCTTCGGGAAGCTCGAACGCAAGGCTTTTTATGCCGCTTTCCTCGCAGTCCTTCTTCTTGTTGCGCACATATATCACCGAGGCGCTGTCGTTTCCCACAAGCACAACGGCCAGACACGGCGTAACGCCCTTCTCGCGAAGGGTTTGCGCCCGGCCGGAAAGGTTTGCCTTGATTTCGGCGGCAAGCGCCTTGCCGTCAAGAATCACCGCCATCGCTTTGCGTCTCCTCTCCGTCTGTTTCATCTGGGGTTTCGGTTTCCTCAAGGGTTTCTGTTTCGTCACGGGTTTCGGTCTCCTCGGACACTTCGCTTTCGTCGGTTTCTTCCGGCGGCGCTTCTTCGGCTGTAACGGCGGTATCGGGTTTTGCCCCGGTCTTGGCGTCAAGCCGCTTGTCCCGCGCGAGCGTCCACTGTGTAAGCGTATCCGGCGCGTGTTTTTTGAAAAACAGCATGTATCCCAGTATAAGAAGCGCGACCCCCGCGCTTATAAAGGCCAAATACTGGCTTACCCTTATATCCGCGCCGATGCTTAAAGAGAACTCCGGCCGGCGCATTCCCTCCAGAACGCCGCGCCCAAGCCCGTACCACGCCACGTACATAAGGACAAGCTGTCCGTTGAATTTGCGCTTCTTCGCCAGAAGATGCAAAAGTACGAACCCAAGCACGTTCCAAAGGGATTCGTAAAGGAAAAGCGGGTGTACGTCTATGGGCGGATTAAACGTCTGCATACCGTCGCTGTATACCCGCATACGCCACGGCAGCGCGGTTTCCCCGCCGTAAAGCTCTACATTCACGAAATTGCCCCACCGTCCGACCGCCTGTCCGATAAGCAGACCCAAAACGCCAAGGTCAAGCATCGCGCCGGCGTGTATGCGCCGGACTTTGCAGAATATCGCCGCCGCGATAAACGCGCCGATAATGCCGCCGTATATGGCTATACCGCCCTCCCAAATGCGGAAGACGGCCCAAAAATCCTTGCTGTAATACTGCCAGTTAAAAACAACCTCATAAAGCCGCAATCCGACTATCGCGGACGGCACGGCAAAAATAAGCATGTCTATAATTTCGTTCTGCGAAACCTTAAAAATCGTCGCGCGTTTCATGCAGTAAAGCACCGCCGCGAGAAACCCCACGGCGATTATAAGCCCGTACCACGTAAGCCCGAACCCGCCGATTTTGAAGATATAGCTTTCAAGCGTAAGTTTTTCAATCCCAAGTCCCGGAAATCCAACCATTCAAGCGCCTCCCACAATTAAATCTTCGCATATTGTAACATGCCGTGCCAGATTTGTCCATAGCGGGTACTTGCTTCGCCACGGTTGACGCATGAAGACACAGAATGCACAAAAACCGGCATCCTCATGTAGGGGCGACCGTCCTCGGTCGCCCGCGCCTGCGGGATTTTCCGGGGTTACGGGCGGTCGGGGACGACCGCCCCTACATTTAGTCTGCGCAAATTGGACATTCATGCGTCAGCGGGTACTTGCTTCGCGCCGCCGGGCGCGCCGCGCGGCGAATTTTTATATTTTTCTCACCCCCGTCCGGATACCAAGTTCCCGCGCGCGGTTAAGCGCTTCCCGGGTGCTAGTGGCGTTAAGCTTTTCGTGCAGGCGGCGTATATGGTCGTCCACCGTCGCGGGAGATATGCCAAGGCGGCGCGCGATTTCCCGGTAGCTAAGGTTGTTTTCAAGACACCCAAGCACTTCGCTCTGTCTTGGAGAAAGGCTTACCGGTCTTTCCGTATGCCCGGCGAATAGTCCGGGTACGCCGCAGGCAACGCTTGCCGTATGGCGGTACAGCACCCCCAGAAACGCCCTGTCAAGCCGCTGCGGGTCATAGCCGTATTTAAGACGGTTAATAACCTTACGCAGAACTGGCAGCATACCGCCGCCCTCCCGGGCGACGGGCATGACAAGCCCAAGCTCGGCGGCTTTTAAAAGCGCGGGGACGGCGGCCTCGACGGCCTCCGACGGCCTTTTCATGCGCCATCTGCAAACAGCCAAAAGGCAGTGCGCAGAGATAAAGTCGGCGTTCCTGCGGTACTCGCGCGCGAAGGCGGCCAGCTCTTCAAAAAGTGTTTCCGCCTCGTAAAGCCTGTTTAAAACCAACAGCGCGCGCGCCTTTACAAAGTATACGTATAGGTTGTGAAGCCGTACCGGCCCCTCCGGCCCCGCGCGGCCAAGCCAAAGTTCCGCGCTTGCCCGGTCAGCGACGTAAAGCCGCGTTTCCGTAAGGAACGCGGCGTAATTGTCACGCAGGAAAAGGGCGTCCTTGCGCGCGATCATTTCACCGATTCTCTCCGGCTCGGCCTTCTTCCCCTGTACGCGCCTTATCTCGGAATACAGCGCGTGGACGCAGAAGAAAATTTCGGGGCATAGGTGTTCGGACAGCGCGCAGAGATCACGCGCGGCGTTTTCGGCCTCGGCAAGTTCTCCGCGCTCGAAGCGTACGCCCGCCTCTATAAGCGAGACAAGCGCACCAAGCGGCGGGGGCGGTTCTTCCCCAATCCGCTGTTTCAGCGCGGCGGTATACTCGCGAAGTTTTGGGGCGATATCCGAAAAGTCCCGCTGTGCCTTGTGGAAGAACGGCAGATTGCAGGTAAGCGTCGGCAGGTTCGCGGCGAGAGGGCTTGCGGCAAGCCGCCCAATCTGCCCCGGCACATGCCAGCTTGAATGACGGGTATCCGCCGAAAGAAAGAACGCGGCGCGGGTTTTGTCCTCCCCGCGCAAAGTCCCGCCGGACATATGCCCTTCCATAATGTCCGCCCAGCGAAGGGCTTCCCGCAGCGGGCGCGCCAGCAGCGCCGCCGCGAAGCAGTGATTGGCCAAACGCGGGTAATCGCGCGTGACGCCCATGGGTATTGAAAGGAAACTTGCCTCTATAAGCGCCGCGTACCGCGCCGCGCTTACAGGGGCTTTTTTGTTTTGCGGAATATCGGAAAGCCCGTCCGCAAAAGCAAGGTCGCCGCTTTTCGCGGCCATATCAAGGGCGCGCAGCAAGTCCCCGTTTTCCATATGCCACGCCGCCGCCGCCTTAAAAAGCGCGGGTTTGTCTATCGTGCCGTCGCGCAGAAGCTCGTATTCAAGATAGTCGCGCAGAAGCGTATGGAAACGCCACTCCCCGCCGGGAAGCCCGGCAATAAGCCCCGTCTTCCCGGCAAGGGTGCAGATATGCGCCCAGATGCCGTGCGTTCCGGTAATCGCGGCGCAGAGGGAAGGATTCAATGTGTCGCAGACGGCGCATTTTTTAAGCGCGCCGAAATACTCCGCGTCAAAGACAAGACCCCGCATATACGCGTTAAGGCTTTCGCGCCCCGGAACGCCGCAATAGCCGCCGTCGCCGGAATGCAGTATCTGCGCGAGCGCGGCCGCGCAGCCCCCGGTCTGCTTAAAAAGAAACCCGGAAAAGTATTGTGTAACGGGACTGCCCATTTTCCGCGCAAGCGCCGAAATCTCCTCACTGCTGAACGCAAGGCCGGTCACGGGGCGCAGCGCCCCCTTGACAAGTTGCGCGCGCAGAGCTTCCGGCGGCGCGGCGCGGCTTATAACCGCAAGCGACGTTTCCCCCGGCATACGCGCGCGGAGAAGGAGAAGCGCTTTCTGCGCCCGCGTGTCCGTACAAAGGTGGAAGTCGTCGATTACAAGCGCCGAGGGCCAGACGGTTACGCCCCGCAAGGCTTCCGCAAAAACATCTGAAGTAACCGCGCCCGCCGGGACTCCCGCCGAAAGCGCGTCCAAAACCCCGCCGCAGAAGCGCGCCGCGTCCGCGGTATACCCGTCCAAAGTGAACCACGCGGTTTTTCTTCCCGAAAGCCACTGCGCGCACGCGGCCGTCTTGCCGAAGCCGGCGGGCGCGTGTATGTATACAATGCACCGTCTTGGAACAGACTCCATTTCCGCGACGGCGGCCTTGCGCTCGACGGAAAACGCGTCCTGCGTCGGCGGCGAAAACATATTAGGCCTCATGCGAGCCATCCCCTCTGCCGTTCACCCTTTATTCGGGGTGTTCAAATAAAAAACGCGATCCCCGCGAATGTGCGGTAGATTTTTCTATTATAACGTAGTACCATGTTGAAATAAAGACAATTTTCGGCAAATATCGCAAAATAAAGTACATAAAGGGAGGATGAGCAGTATGCCCGAATACCTGTCCCCGGGCGTTTACGTCGAGGAATTTGACAGCGGCCCCGTGCCGATGGAAGGTGTGGGGACTTCCACGGCGGGGTTTGTCGGACTTGCGGCAAAAGGCCCTGTCGGCGGCATTCCCCAGCTTGTAACGGGGATTGCGGATTACAAACGCAAATACGGCGGTTATTTAAGCGCGCTTGAGTTCGGCGATTACCGGTATCTTGCCTATGCGGCAGAGCATTTCTTTATCAACGGCGGAACCCGCGCCTTTATAAGCCGCGTCATCCCCTCCGACGCGAAAATTGCCGAAGCGGCGCACGAATCCCCCCTTAAACTGACCGCCGCAAGCGCGGGCGCGTGGGGCAACGACCTGAAGGCGGTCATCACCCCCGCAAGCAAGGCCAAAACGCAGATTATGAAGCTGCTCGAGCCGACGCGGGCGGCGGTAAAAAGCGGCGCGGGCTTTTACGCCGGGGACATTGTGATGCTTTCCGACGGCGAAGAGAAGAAGTATAACCGCGTGGTCAAATCCCAGGACAATGTACTGGAGTTTGCCGAGGCGCTTGACGAGGGCGACGCCGACGACGCAATTGTGCCGAAAAAGCTTTTGTATACCTGCGAGTTCAATCTGGACGTCTATCATGACGATGTGGCCGAGAACTATGGAAACCTTTCGCTGAACCCCGCAATCCCGAACCATATCGTCAAGAAAATGGCCAGATCCGAACTTGTCCGCGTCACGCTTGGCGACATACCCGAGGGCGCGGAGCCGCCGTTTAAGCTTATCGCGGGGGATGAGACACAGGAACTGACAATCGGCTTCGCGGGCGGGTCAAGCGGTACCGCCGACAGCGTTTCCGCCGGCACCTTCATCGGCGAGGATAACGGCCCCGGCAAGCGCACGGGCATTCAGGCGTTTATCGACAATCCCGTATGCAGTATTATGGCCGTGCCGGGGATTACCGACGCGAACGTACAGCTTACCCTTGTCGCGCACTGCGAAACCCTTGCCTCGCGCTTCGCGGTGCTTGACATGCCCAAGGAACTTGCCAAGACGGACGAGCTTATTGCGCACCGCGAGCTTTTCAACACCCAGTACGCCGCGCTGTACCACCCTTGGCTTTCGGTGTTTGACCCGCTTGACCAGAAAAACATCCATATCCCGCCCTCGGGTTCGGTTATCGGCATATACGCGCGCAGCGACGCCACGCGCGGCGTGCATAAGGCCCCCGCGAACGAGGTTGTGCGCGCCTGCGCCGGACTAAGCGTTCAGTATAACAAGGGCGAGCAGGACATCCTTAACCCGCGCGGCGTCAACCTTATCCGCTCGTTCCCCGGCCAGGGCATAAACGTCTGGGGCGCGCGCACCGCAAGCTCGAACGGGCTTTGGAAATACATAAACGTGCGCCGCCTTTTCATTTTTGTCGAGGAAAGTATCAAGGCAAACACAAACTGGGTCGTGTTCGAGCCGAACGACGAAACGCTTTGGACGCGCGTACAGCGCACTATCGAGGTGTTCCTGTCCGGCCTGTGGCGCGACGGGGCGCTTGCGGGCGCGTCTTCGGCAGAGGCGTTTTACGTTCAGGTGGGGCACTCTACCATGTCGCAGGGGGACATTGACAACGGGCGGCTGATCTGCGTTATCGGCATCGCGCCGGTCAAGCCCGCCGAATTTGTCATCTTCCGCCTTACGCAGAAAACCGCCACTGAATAGGAGGGGAGCATACTATGCCGAATACATACCCGTTTACAAGGTTTAAGTACAAGGTGGACTTTGGCGGCGCGGAAGCCGGGTTTTCCGAAATCACCGGTTTTGACGCCAGCATCGACGTGGTTGAATACCGCGAGGGCAACATGATGCCCCCCACGCCGATTAAGCTTCCGGGGCTGCGCAAATACAGCAACATTGTCTTCAAATGGGGTCTTACGGCAAGCAAGGCCGCCTATGACTGGATGAGTCCCAGTTTTGAAAAGGACATCGTGCGCAAAACCGTGTCGGTGACGCTTCTTAACGAGAACGGCGACGAAGTCGCGGCCTGGCAGATTGTCCAGGCGTGGCCGGTCAAGTACACCGGCCCCGAGTTCAACGCCACGGCCAGCGAGGTGGCCATAGAGCAACTTGAACTGGCCCACGAGGGAATGACCAGAACCAAATGATGCTTCAGACAGAATATGACTTTTGCCTGCCGCGCGGCTACGCGGATTCGGACGGTACGCTTCACCGCGCCGGGAAAATGCGCCTCGCGACGGCGGCGGACGAAATCCTTCCGCTTCGCGACCCGCGCGTGAAGGAAAACCCGGAGTATCTTATAATCCTTATCCTTGCCCGCGTGGTCACTTCGCTTGGGACGGTGAAACAGCTTGGAGAGGCGGTTATAGAAGGGCTTTTCGTCCAAGACCTTGCTTATCTGCAGGATTTGTATAACCGCGTAAACCAGACGGAAAGCCCCTGCTATGAGGAACACTGCCCGGTCTGCGGGGAAAAGGTGTCGATTCCGGTAAATTTTCTGCGGGCGGGGCGGTAATCACATATCCCGCGTCCCGCCTTTACGAGGAAATGGCCTTTCTTGCGTATTACCTGCACTGGCCGCGTGAGGAACTGATGACCCTTGCGCACGGCGAGCGCCATGAGTGGTGCGCCCGCGTTTCCGCCATTAACAAAGAGCAGTCCGGCGCGCCGGACAACCTGTTCGAGGCCCTCTAAAAACCCGTGGTTTTAGAGGGAACTGTTCGAGGTGTGCCATGAGAAGAGAAGGCCTTCTTGCCTCCTGCCGCTTTGCCGTTATGATACGGGGAAGCGCCCTTGGTTTCCGCTCGATAAGCGGAATAAAGCTGTCGGCTTCTTTCGAGCCGCTTCAGGTCGGCGGGCAGAACGACGCCCCCGTTATGCTTGCCATACCCGTCAAAGAACCCGGAAAGCTTGTGATGGAGCGTGGCGTGTCCCCGGCGGGTGCTTTAAGCAATTTCCGCCCCGGCGAAAAGATCGCCGACGAAATGCAAATCGACATCCTTAACGAAAACGGAGAGGCAAGCGTTTCCTACAGCGTTGCGTCACCCGTTGTGGAGTCAATCGAGCTGTCCAAACTGGACGCGCAGGATTCCTCGGTGCTGATTGAAACCTTTTCGGTATTTCACGGCGGGATTGCGCTTTGCAGGCCGTCAAAGTGACAGATTTGCTTCATACCGTGTCCGAACGCTACGCGCGCGAGCCGGGGTTTAATAACCTGTTCACGCTTTCCCACCGGGCGGACGCCAAAAAGACCGCGCAGAGGGCGGCCTTCGCGCGGCAGAGTTTAGAGCGGGGCATCCTTCAGACTGTCGGGCGCGACATAAAGCGCCTTTCCGACGACTGGCACAGGCGGATAAATACCGCCGAAACGCGCTGGCTTGACTCCTCGCGCCGCGCAAAGCGCCAGACCGAGCTTTTTTTCGCGGCCGCCGAGCGCAGACTTAAAGACGAGCGGCGCTATACCGACGGCCGCCTTGTAAAAATGGGCGAAGAGCTGCGCGCCGAGGCGCGCGGACTGACCCGCAAAAACATGCGCGAAACGCGCGCGCAAATCCGGCGGGAAGCGGAATACGAAACAAGACGGCGGGGGTAGGGCATGGAGAAAGCGTGCATTGTCGTTTTGGACGACAAGGAGAAAGAGACAAGCCGCATAAACTTTGATTTTAACCCCGCGGATTTCACGGTGGATTACGCCCCCAAGTACGCGGACGCCAAGGGCGTTGCCGACGCGCAGGGAAAGACGGAATTCATCGGCGAGGGAAGCAGCACCCTTTCCCTTAAAATGACGCTTGACGGCTTTCCGGCAAACTCCGCAAGCGAAAAGGACGCCAAAGACATCTCCGGCAAGGTCAAGGCGCTTCGCGAGCTTGTGCGGATAAAGCCGGATTTGCATAAGCCCCCCGGCTGTACCTTCGAGTGGGGAACCACCAAATACAGCGGCCACATAACCGCCTTGAACGTCAATTTCACCATGTTCACCGCCGAGGGGAAGCCGGTTCGCGCCACGGTCAGCATAACGATTCAGGGCAAGAAGGGCGCGAAGCCGGGGCTTGAATCGCCCGACCGCACCAAACGGCGGGTGCTTGGGCCGGATACGCCGCTTTACCTTGTGGCTTTTGACGCCTATAACGACTGCGGGGAGTGGCGGCGTATCGCCGCAGCCAACGGCATACGCAACCCGCGCCGCGTACAGGCGGGCATGGTGCTGAAAATCCCGCCCATTGAAAAGCGATGAGCAAGTATTCCGATTTAAGGACGGCATACGGCGGCTTCACCGTCCCCGCGTACAAGGTCTTCGGCGCGGGCAGCGAGCTTTCAAGAAGCGAGTTTATGATTGACGGCATCACGGTGGATAACGGCATGGGCAAAACCGCAGGGGCGTGCGCCTTCACGGTTCACGACGTATATGAACACGGTTCCGGCCAGTTCTCGCAAACCGCGCTTGACAAGCTTAAACCGGGCAGCCGTATTTCGCTTTCCCTTGGCTACGGAAGCAGCGTAAGCGAAGTGTTCTCGGGGTATGTCGACGAGCTTGCCATGCGCTTTGACGGCGAAAACATCTGCCTAAGCGCCGTATGCCTGGACGCCCGCGCGCTTATGCGCCTTGGCGCGCGCTATACCGCCGCGAAGGGGAAAACCGTTCAGAATATCGCCGAAAGCCTTCTGGATCTGTACAGCCCGTTGGTAAGCGCCAAGGAAGTCACCCTCGCGGCGCTTGAGAAAGAGGTCTGCGTGACGCAGGCGGGCGGCGATTTGGACTTTATTCAGGACGCTGCCGATTTGCGCGGGCATTACTTTTACATCGACTGCGGCAAGGCGTATGTGGGCGGCGCGAAGGACACGGTCTGCGTGGAGTTTGACTGGCCCGACACGGAACTGGAACTTGGCGCAAGGTATGTGGATTTGAAAATTACCGGCATGGGTTACGACCACGCCAAGATGGAAGAATTCTCCTCGCAAAAGGACGCGAAGGGAACGCAGAAAAATCTTCTTGCGGTCACGCGCATCATACCGTTGCCGCCGCACTTGCTTGGCGACGCGGGCAAGGCCGTGGTGGCGGCGGCTGCGGACGCCGCCAAGCGCGAAGCGGTCGCCGGCCGCGTATACTGCCGGGGCATACCGGAAGTGAAGCTTGGGCAGAAAATCAAGATTAACAAATGCCCCTTCGCCGCGCTTACCGGGGACAGATTTACCGTCGTTTCCGTGCATCACCGCATGAACAGCGAAGACGGCTTCGTCACGGAAATCGGCATAGGAGGTTAGAAAAGCGGTGAACGGACTTATACTTGGAACCGTTACCGAGAACTACGACGCCAAGCACCCCGGCATGGTGAGGGTGTCCTTCCCCTCCTTTGACGCCGAGGGACGCGCGACCGAATGGCTTTGCGTGGCCGCGCCGTATGCGGGGAAGGATTACGGCGTGTACCTTCTGCCGGAAAAGGGCGCGCAGGTTATAGTGGGGTTTATCGGCGGGGACGCGCACTGCGCGGTCGTCCTTGGCAGTCTTTGGAACACGAAGAACACCGTCCCGGCGGAAACCGCCGACAAAGACAACCTTATACGGAAGTTTGTCACCAAGGGAAAGCATAGCATCACGCTTAAAGACGGCGACGACGGGAAGATAACCGTTAAGAGCGAATCCGGGCATGTCATCGAGATTGACGAGAAGGCAAAAAAAATAAAAATACAAACGAATGACGGGAAGCAGAAGCTTGAACTGGACGAAAACGGCACGTCCGTCAAACTGGAGTCCGGGGATAAGCTTGACATCAAGGCGGAAACAATTACAATCACCGGCAAGATAACGCTTAAAGGGCAGTCCGTGACGCTTGACGCGGAAAACGCCCTTACCCTTAAAGGCAAGCAGGTAAAGCTTGACGGCAGTACGGCGAAGCTTAACGCGCAAAGCGCCGAGCTTACCGGCGCGAACGTCAAAGTGGAAAGCAGCGGCATACTGACGCTGAAGGGTTCTATGACGAAGATAAACTAAGGGGCTGCTGAACAACTTTTTTTCGACCCGAAGCACCGAAGGCGCGAGTTGTCAAATTCAGAATTTTGGAGCTTTGTTTCGCAGAAACCAAAGCGAAAAATTCCGAATTTGCCGGTCGAAAAAAGTTGTGAAGCGTAACAGTGCGCTTATTCAGCAAGCTCTGAACTAAGGGGGGGCGGCAATGGATTACACCAAGGACTTTTTGGGCGGCGGTCTTGCCTTCCCGGTGGGAACGGACAAAGCAAGCGGACGCGTAAGGCTTGCGCTTTACGAACAGGACATCAAGCAGGCCATACACATAATCCTGTCCACGCGGCTTGGCGAGCGGCTTATGCGCCCGGAATTCGGCTCAAGGCTTCACGAGTATGTCTTCGCCGCCGACAGTTACGGCACGCGCGCCAGGATACGCGAGGCGGCGGAAGAGGCGCTTGGCCTGTGGGAACCGCGCATCACAAACATCGAGGCCGAGGCGGATTTCCCGCAAGGCTCAAGCGGCGGTTTCCGTCTGGACATCAAGTACACGGTGCGCAGCACAAACAGCCCGTTTAATTTGGTATACCCGTTCTTTCTGACGGAGGGAGTCTAAATGGAAAAAGAGAGGCTTCTTGAGGAGATTGCCGGACGCGCGCCGTATTATGTCCCGGAATGGCGCTTTAACCCCGCCTCGCCGGACGCCGGGGCGGTGCTTGCGTCCGTTTGGTGCGGGATGTTTTCCGGCACGCTTGAACGCTTCGGGCGTCTGCCCGACAACTGCCGCCGCGCGCTGCTTGACGTTATCGGTTCAGTGCCGAGAAAGCCCCTTCCGGCGCGCGGATACCTTGCGTTTCAGTCTGCGGCCGAGGACGGCGGGATTATTTGCGTCCCCGCCGGAACGGGCGCGGCGTGTCCGGAAGACCCGCAGGCCGTTATGGAAACGGACGCGGAACTTATTGTGTCCCCCGCCGTTATCGGGGCAATCTATTGCGCGTTTCCGCAGCGTGATATTTTAACGCTTTATAACGGACGGGAAAACATCACCCTGTTCGGTCTGGCACAGCCCGCGCCCCATGTCTGGACGCTTTATCACCCGTACGCCTTCTGCGTTTCGCAGAACGCCGCCCTGCGGCTTAACATAAGACTGGATAACGCGGACGTTGCGGATCTTTGCGGGGGCGGCGTACTTTGGGAGTCCGGGGACGGGGAAGAGTGGACGCAAATTGACGCGCGCCCGGACGGCGGCGATATTCTGCTTGCGCAAAATCGGGGCGGACGCGCGCTGCGCATAACGCTTCCCGGCGGACAGCGCGAAAGCGCCGCGCTTCGCGCCGTTACGGCGATGCCAAGCGAGAACGCGCTGTTCCCGGACGCGGTTTACGCCGGGGACACCCAGCAGTCCGGCGACCGGGTGTACCCGTTTGACAGGCGCTTTATACCGGGGCTGTGCTTTTATATCGCCTGCGCCGACGCGTTCGGCAAGCCGGGCGCGCGTATAGAGGTTTCTTTTCACCTTGACTTCGAGGATTTTCCGATAGAGGGATACCCCGACGTGCAGATACGCATGAAAAAGCTTATGAAGGCCGAGGAACTTGCGCCGCCCGCCGAGTATGTGATTGACATTTCCGAAACTGTCTGGGAGTATTTCAACGGGACAGGCTGGGCCGTCCTGCCCGCCGGAGAGCCGGGCATGTTTTCAAGCGGCCCGTCAAGAAGGCGCGCCGTAAGCTTTACATGCCCGGAGGATATGGCTTTCGCCGTCTGGGGGGCGCATGAGCTGCCGTTTATACGGGCGCGCATACTTGGCGTAAACAACCTTTTCCGTATGCGCGGGCATTACCGCACACCGGTGATATCCGGTCTGCGGATAAGGTACGCCGGGGAGTTCCCCGTGCCTGAAGCCGAGGTTTACGAGCATATGGAAAGCCGCGCGGTCGCTTTGGACGGGACTCCCGTGCCTTTACGCGGGGCATTGGATACCCCCGGGGCGGTATACTTCGCGTTCGCCATGCCGTTTTCACAGGGCGGCATTCTATTTCATCTTACGCCGGGACAGGCGTTCAAAGCGCGCTGGGAGTATGCCGTCGGGGGCGGGTGGGCGGCGCTTGACGTACATGACGGCACGAAAAACCTTTCCCAAACGGGCATCCTTACCTATCAGGCGCCTTTGCCGTGCGCGAAAACCCGGCTTTTCGGGCGCGAGGGGTATTGGATGCGCGTATGCGACGCGGACAATACTTTCGGGCGCTTCACGCAGTCCGGGCCGCGCCTTCTGGGGATTTTTGAAAACGCCGTCTCCGCGACGGCAAGGACGCCGGGGGTTGCGTCCAATCTGCCCTCCGGGGCGTTCAGTTCCCTGCTTGCGCCCGTGGCGGGGATTTCCGCCGTGTTTAACCCCACGGCTTGCGCCGGGGGAGTCTCGGAGGAGGACGAGCAAGGCGTAATCCGGCGTCTGACCGCCGGGCTTTGCCACGGCGGACGCGCCGTAAGCGCGCGTGACTGCGAGGAACTGGCGCTTGAGTCCTCGCCGCTTGTCCTGCGGGCGCGTCTTTACTGCCGTACCGGCGAAGACGGAGCGGAGAACCCGGACTGCGACTGTCTGGCGCTTTTGTCCGCGCACGGCGGACGCGGGGATTTCGGCGCGATTGGGCGCGCCGCGCTTGCTTTCGTCGCGCCGCGCCGCCCGCTTGGCGCGGGAAGGCTTTGCGTCGCGGCGGCACGGTTTGTAGACGTAAATGTTACGGTACACGCGGCAATTTCCGCGCCGGAGGAAGCCCTTAATGTCAAGCGCCGGATACTGGAAACCCTTTCGCTTTATCTGGACGCCGCGCGCGGCGGACCGGAGGGCGGCTGGCAACTCGGAACTCTTCCGTCCCCGGAGGACATTGCCGCCGTTTTGCGTACCGTTCCCGGTATTGCTTCGCTTTACGGCGTGAAGGCCGTCTATAAGATAAACCACGCCTACGCGGATTACGCGCGCGCCGTCAGAGAACCCTTTGCCCTTCCTGCGGACGGGACGCACGAGATTGCCTTCCGGGTGGCCTAGTCATGCTTAGACAGAATAATCCGGACGACGAGCGCTTCCCCGAGATTGTGTCGCAAGCCCGGTTGGACGCGGCGAACCTGCTTCCCGAATGGAGCGATTTCAACACCCACGACCCCGGCGTTACGCTTATCGACCTTATGGCGTGGCTTACCGAGGCACAGCGCTTTCACATGTCCGCAAGCGAGCGCGCGGACGCGTTCTTCCCGCTGCTTGGCATAACGCCCCGCAGGGCGCGCCCCGCTGTGGCGGAGGTCACGCTTCCCCACGGAACTCCGGTGCGCATACCGTCCGGCACACCGGTCATGGCCGAGGACATACGCTTTGAAACGGCGGCGGACATCCCCGCCTGTCCGGGGAAAGCGCTTTCTTTCCGTGTGATACAGAAGCACACCGTTTTCGGCGGGCTGTTTGACTCGCCGGAACGCCCTGTTTTGGGGGTCGCGGACGGCTTTCCGGGACTGTCATTTACCGTTGACACGCGCGCCCAGAGCGTACTGCATGAAAGCTTTTCGCTCGCCGTGTCCGGCAGTGGCGGCCTTTCGGGGGCGCAAACGTGGACGGCGGTTGACGACTTCCGCCTTTCCGGCTCCGCCGATACCCATTTTACGCTTGACGACGAAAGCGGGGTTGTCTCCTTCGGCGACGGTATCCGGGGGCTTGCGCCCAAGGGTGAGGTGCGCATCGTTTCGATGGCTCTTACGCGGGGGGAGGGTGGCAATATCACCTCCGGCCAGCTTACGGAAATGCGCGTGGGGGAACGCCTTCTTACGCTTGTTCAGGAAAAACCCGCCCAGGGCGGCGCGCGGCGCGAAAGCCCCGGAGAGACGCTTACGCGCATGGAGGAAGAAAGACGCCAAGCCGTCACGGCGGAGGATATCCGCCTTCTTGTGCTTGAAACGCCGGGAACCCGCGTAGAGGACGCGCGCGTATTCGCGCCGGAAAACCGTCCCGGCGGCGGAAGACCGCGCATTATAGTCATCGCCGCGAAAGTGCGCGGCGCGGCGCTTGCCGAAGAGCATAAGCGCGCGATACGCCTTCATTTAGAGCCGTACCGCCTCGCGGGGTTTGATTTCGCAATCCGCGCGCTTAGGGTATAAGGGGGAAGCGGCTTGACGGAAACGCGCTATTTTATTCTGAACCATAAGGCGGCGTTCCGGGGATGCCGCATGTCCGGCATAGAGGCAAGGGATGACCGCGCCGTTATGGACGCTTCCGAGACGGGCGTTTTGATTACGCCCGTTATGGACAGCCTTGAAAGCGGCAATGTATGGCAGCGGTTCTGCGCGCAGGCGGAACTGCCCGAAGGCGCGGAAATTGTCTGGCGGTTTTACGCGGCAGACCGCGAGGATAAGGCGCGGGAGATAAGCGCCCTTCCGGAAGGCGAAGACGCTTTAAGCGTTATGAAGGCGCTTGCCCCCTTTCAGGTGTTTCGGCAAAGCGGCACAATGGATTTTCTGCTTGACGCCGTGCGCGGGCGTTACTGCGTTGTGTCCGCCGAGCTTTACCGCCCGGAAGGGACGCCGCCCATTGTAATACATTCAATTCAGGTGTACTGCGCGCTGGAGTCGTTTCTAAAGTATCTGCCGGAGATATATGCGGACAAAAACGGCTTCCTTGACCGCTTCCTGCGTCTGTTTTCCGTGCCGTATCTGGAACTTGAACGAAAGATTGACGCGCTTTACGAAACCTTTGACCCGCGCGCCGCGCCGCCGGACATGCTTTATTGGCTTGCCGGGGCGATGGGTATCCCCCACGCCGAGTTGTGGAAACCGGAAAACCTTCGCGAACTGCTTGTTTCCGGCCTGTACCGCAGAAAAGGCCGCATTTCGGCACTGGCGGAATTTGTGCGGCAGTATACCGGACTGCGCCCCTTTGTATGCGAAAACTTCCGTATGCTGAACGGGGACGCGGAAAACGACAGGCACTACACGGGCGGTGAAATCACCCTTTTCCTGCCGCCCCAAGCCGCCCGTTCGCCGCCCGAGCCGGAGAGCTTTGACCGCGTGACGCAAAGCTTTCTTCCGTGCGGGGTTACATACAAAGCAAGGATTCTTGACCAAAGCCCCGGCCTTTCCGACTGTTTGTACCTTGGGATAAATACGCGTTTAAGCGACTGCCCCGCCGCGTGCCTTGGCATAAGCAGCAGACTTAACTTTGCGTCGTTGGGGGACTTAAATCACAATGGAGAACACGGAACTTTTCCCGCTTTCGCGCAATAAGTATTTCTTCGGCAAGCTTCTGACTGGGCGCGACATGGAAGCGGAACAAACCTATATGAACAACAAGCGGCGGCTTCTGAACGCCCTTCTGTACGGCCCGGGGGTGGTGTGCGGATTGGGCGTTATGAAGCTTAACGATATAATGGTGGCCGTTGAGTCGGGGCTTGCGTTTGACGGTCTTGGGCGCGAGGTGGCGCTTGACAAGCCCGTTGTGGCCCGGCTTTCCGAGCTTGCGGGATTCGGGGACGACTACGGGACGGAAAAGCACGTCTATCTGTGCGCCGAATACCGCGAAACGCCTTCCGAACCCGTGCGCGCGCTTACCGACGCGCCCCTTGACGAAGAGAAGTACGGGCGCGCCGAGGAGAGGGCAAGACTTTACCTTCGTTACGGCGAGCCGGACGCGCGCGAAATAAGCGCCCCGCCCGAAGACCCGCGAAGCGAATCCCTTGAAAACAAGCTGGAACGCGGTTTGCTTACGCGGCTTTATCTGGCGCGCATCCGCCTTTCGCGGTGGGAGGACGCCTTTGAGATTGAAGGCATAGATGTCCTTCCGTTCGGTCAGAAAGCCGCCGTACCCTCCGCGCCGGAGCATGTGCCGCCGCCCCCCGCCGCGCCGGAGCGCCCGCTTCCCCCTCCGCCAAGGGATGGGCTTGCCTCGCCGCCCGCGCCCGCCCGCGCCTTCGGCACGGCGGCGGTGGACATCCCCGGGGGTTCGCGGTACGGTTCTTTGCACTACTCGGGCGATATCGTACACGGGCTTGGCATGACGGGCGTATGCGTGACGCTTGGGCTGCAAACCGGCGGGGGCGCGGTTTTCGGAAACCCGTCAATCTTCTGCCCGCGCGAATACGAGTGGGCGGCAAAGACGGACGAGGAAAGCGGCACGTTCAAAATCGGCGTACGGCTTAAAACCGAAAGCGAGGGAGAGGTTGTGCGCTTTATATGGGCGGCGGAAACAGACCCGGCCTGGGCGGGCGCGGCGACGCCCGCGCCGCAGATTTTGATAACGCCCGGTTCCGTAAGGCTTACGTTCCGGCAAAGCGTTCAGTTCACCGCCGAGGCAAGGGGCATGTCAAAGCAGGATATAGTCTGGTATGCCGAGGATCAGGACAGCGGCGGCATTACTAAAGAGGGCTTCTATGTCGCGCCCGACAGGCAGGGCGTGTACACCGTGCGCGCCGCGAGCGCGTCCCTGCCGGACGTGACGGGAACCGCCTTTGTCGTCGTAATTCCGCCGCCATGACCGTGGAATCGCCGACGCGCAGATACACGGTACTCGCGCGGCTTTGCGGCAACAAGCGCCGTCTTATCGCGCGAGCGCGCGGCGAAGAGGGGCTTTTCCTGCTTGTCATTGCCGACTACCCGCCGCTTGCGCGCAAGCTTACGCCGGTCTTTATGGGATTCCTTGAAAACGCGGCGTTTACCGACTTTGTCGAGTTTTTTCCGTATGACGGCGGGTCTTGCGCCGTGTTCCGCCACCGCGCGCCGCCGGAAACGCGGGCGCTTTGCGCGGTTATAAGCAAAGCGCCGCCGCGCCTGCGCACCCGCGCGCTTACGTCGCTGCTGGCAGCCCTTCTTACGCAGAACACGCCGTTTCCCATACTGCGCGACCTGCTGCGCCCGGAGAATCTTGTCTGTTCGGAATCCGGGGAAGTAAGCTTTATCTACGACCTTTATCTGACTTCGCAGTACATACGGCACGACAGTATAAAAACCATGCTGTATCTGTCCGAAACCGTGAGAAGCATTTACCCGGACGCGTACACGGGCGCGCTTTACGGTCTTCTTACCGACCTTAGGGCACACGGTTGGGACGAACTGTACGCCGCCGCGCTGCGGGACGCGCGGGAAATTGAGGCGCTTACGCCAAAGCCGGAACGGGAAAAGCCGGGGCTTCGCGCCCGCGCGGAGGCTTTTACGGAAGCGCTTAAAGCCCGCGCCGCGCCTGTTCTCGCGGCCGCGGCGCTTCTCGCGGGCTTTGCGCTTGCGGCGGTGATGTTCTGCCGCGCGGTATTCGCCCCTCCCCCGCCGGAAAACGCGATAAAGTCAATCGGAACGGTGATTTTGGAAGATGAAAGCGTCACACCGTAAAATCAAGGGTTATGTCCGTCTGGGGCGGCGCTTTGCAAGCCTTGCCTTTCTGTGGCGGCTTGCCTGCGCCCTGCTTGCCGCCGCAGTCACGTACGCGCTTTTAATACACCCGGCGGTCATACGCTTTATTATTTCCCAAAAAGCCGTGCCGGAGTTTTCGGTGCACTCGCCCTATCTTGCGGAGTATACCGGGCGGGCAAGGCTTCTTGCGCCGGACGGAACGCTTGTATACGAAGGCGAGATTGACAAAGGCGTCGTCGCCGGACAGGGGCGGCTTTACGAAGACGGAAAGCTTTTGTACGAGGGCGGCTTTCAGGAAAACCGGTATGACGGGGCGGGGACGCTTTACGGCGCGGACGGCCTCGTCAGATACAGCGGCGGGTTTAAGGCCAATTTGTTTCATGGGCAGGGTACGCTTTACGAAGGCGGCAGCGTTTGCTATAAGGGCGAATTTTCAGCGGGGCTTTTTGACGGCGAGGGGACGGAGTATAACCCCGAAACCGGGCATCCCGTCTTTTCCGGCAAATACCTGAAGGGCGCGCGGATGCAGGCCGGGGTTGAATACGGCCCGGACGGAAAGCCGGCCGT
Source organism: Oscillospiraceae bacterium (assembly GCA_031271665.1). Taxonomy (GTDB): domain Bacteria; phylum Bacillota; class Clostridia; order Oscillospirales; family UBA929; genus WRLJ01. The sequence goes on along the minus strand of JAISVI010000007.1, from coordinate 7,522 downwards.
TTCCCCAACGCCGTCCCCCGAACCCACGCCAACGCCCACGCCCACGCCGGAACCGACGCCCGAACCCACGCCGGAATCCACGTCCCCGCCCCCGGAAGACCCCGTCCCGTCGGAGGATGGCGGCGTTATATTCCTTAGAGCCTGTTTACTATCTGTTGTGCGGCGGTCTTTTGGCTGAATTCGCGTTCCGCCGCGTCAAAATGCTCGTGAATGCACAAAGCATTCACTCCGCTTTTTCCTTGCGGCACATCGAATTTAACTCAAAAGCCCATCCGCGAACAGATAGTAAACAGGCTCTTAGCACAATCCCCGCGCCCGAACGTGTTAAATAGGGGGATTTGCCATGCTTTCGGATATTACACAGGCAATCCTGTCCGCGCTTAGAGCCGGGCTTCCGCCGCTGCTTCAGCCCGGACAGATCGGCCTTCGCTCGCCTGCGGACATGGACGAGACATGTCTGCTTGGGGTGTTCCCGTACAGCCTTGTAAAGGACGCGCGCTATCAGCTTACGGACGCCCTGCGCGTGGACGGGGGCAAAGAGGCACCGCCCCTGTGCGCCGAAATGCGCTTTATGGTCACATCCTATGCCGGGAAGAAATCCGGTCTGGCGGACGACTATAAGGTTCTGGAACGGGTAATGCGGCTTTGGACCGACATTTACGTGCTGCCCTTCTCCGGCGCGGTACAGCCCGCCGTCATACCCGCGCCCCGGATAGAACTGCTTTCGCCGGACGAGGACAGGGTAAGCAAGATATGGCAGTTTTCCGGCACGGCGTACCGCCTTTCCCTGTTTTACCGATGCGCGCCAATCGCGGTCGCGTCGCAAAGGTTTACGCCCGTCGCCCGCGTCGGGGCGGCGGGGCTTGAAACGCGGGATATATGACGGCTCGATTTGTAAAGGCTTCGCTTGTGGTGCGCCTTGACGACTTTGCCACGGGAAGGCCGGTTTGGCCCGGCGACCGTTCGCTGCGCGTACGCGGCGCGGACGGGTTTTGCGTCCCGGCGGCCAAGGAAGACGGACACTTTGTCTTCACGGGAACGCGTCCGGCGCTTGTGGCCGTCGCGTCGGAGTTTTACGCGGGGATTACCCTGCGCGTTTCGGAGGGCGAGGGTTTTCTGCGCGCCGCGCTGCTTGCGCGTCATGTTGCGAGGGGGCGCGTTTACGAACTTGACGGCGGCGCGCACATCGGCTTTCGCGGTGAGCGCGGCGGCTATGCCCTGTGCGCCGAAACGCGGGCGGGCGGGCGCGATATAAGTCTGCGCAAAGAGGATTACGCCGATTTGTCGGGGCTTATGCACATACTCTCTGCCCCGGACGGGACGGAGACCCCGGTTTTCTTAAACGCCGGAGGCGGACGGGGAAAGTATGTCCTTTCGGAGCCGGCGGTACGCGATTTCCCCGCGCGTTCCCGCGTGACGCCGCTTTTCCGTATAGGGGAAGGCGCGGCGCGAGTGCCGATACCGGAAAACGCGCGGCTTTTGTATATCCTGCGCGGCGGTATGACAGAGAAAATTGAATTATGAGAGGTAGTCGGTCGTATGGGGTTTGGCGTTTGCGGCGGGGCGGTGACGAAATGCCCGTTCGGCGCCGCGCCCTCGGTCCTTAACGTATTGCCGCAGAACAAGGTGGTTAATATGATGCCGATGGCGAACATAATGGATAATAAGCCGCTTGTGAATATCATGCCGTTTGCTATGTGCAATTCCATAAGCAATCCCACGGTGGCGGCGGCAACCGCCGCGGCGATGGGCGCGCTTACGCCGATGCCCTGTGTGCCAAGCGTCGCCGCGCCCTGGTCGCCCGGCTCTTCCACGGTAACGATAGGCGGGCAGCCCGCGCTTACGGACTCTTCGCAGTGCCGGTGCATGTGGGGCGGCGCGATTACCGTAAGCTTTGCCGGGCAGGCCACAATCATGGTGGGATAGCGGTATATGAAAGGCAAGATGTTCACGCCCGCGTTTATCGCGCTTTTACTTATTGTCACGGCGGCAATCACCGCGATTAACGTATGGCTTCGCGGTCTGGAACTGCGCGGCGTAAGCGGCTCGGCCGAGCGCATGATAACGGCGCGGGGGACAGTCTGCGACATCCATGACGCGCGGGGGGATACGCTTACGCTTAGGGAAATCTCCCCGGAGGGCGCTCTTATGCGGGCTGTCGGCTTTTCCAAAAACGGAGCGGACGGAAAGACCCGCCGGACGGTGCATATTCTTGCCGAAGAGGACGAACTTGTCTATCTGAGTATAAACGAGCTTCCCTATGCTTCGCCCCAGACGCAAAACAGCTTTATCGCCGTATGCGACATGCGCACCGGGCATACGCGCACACTTTGCGAAATGCGGGGCGGCTTGCTTGAAATCGCCGGGGGGATTTCCCAAGGCGGGCTTTTCTACGCGGAAACAGGCGGCGCTTTAACCGTTTACCGCGTTGATATACAAAGTGGCGAGACGCGCCTTTGGGATACCGCGCCGCTGCCGTTCGCGCTTACATGGTTTGCGGTGGCCGACGGCGGAACGCTTTACGCGGTGTCGCCGGATTCCCGCGTATACCGCTTGCGGGGAGCGGAATGGGAAGATATTTACCTGCCGGGGAGCATGTCCGCCGTGCAGCTTTCCACGGCGGGCGGCGCGCTTTACCTGTTCGCCGCGGACAGCGAGAACGGGGATGCCTTGCTGAAGCTTGCGCCCGGGGCGGATTCCTTTGAAGCCGTGCGGGAAGGCATACGCGACATTTACCGCGTAAACGCCCTTAGCGAAGACACATGGGTCGCGCTTAAAAAGGACGGGGGCTATAGGGTATCCGTTTCGGGGGAGACGCGCGACTTCCCCGAAGTCCGCGTACCGCCGCGCTTTCTGCTGACGGGAAAGACGCTTGTTCCGGCGGCGCTTGAAGCGGCGGCCGCCGTCATTATACTGTGCGCCGCGCGCCATATTTACAAACGCCGCCGGGTCAGTCTTGTTTTGAAGCTTGCGCTTGCCGTCGTCCCTGTTTTCGCCGTCGGCACCGCCGTTATTATCGCGGTATCGGCGGGGCGCATACGCGCGCTTATGTACGAAAGCGCGCGCGCGGCGATACTGTCCGACTCGCGGGAGAAGGTTTCCGGCATCAACGCGGCCCGCTTCGCGCGGATAAACTGGGACGAGCCGTTCTCAAGCGAGTACTTTCTTTCCCTTCGCAATCAGCTTCGGGGGTGGTCGGGTCTTCACCAGCGCACTGTCTACGACGCGTCGGGACATGGCAGCCAGGGCGAGCAGGTCACAACGATTTATATGAACTACTGGCTTTACCGCGTGGAAGGGAAACGCGTTTATGTGGCGGTATGCGACAATTCGATAGTCAATCTGGATATGGACTACCACGGCACGCTTGCGCAGGGCGAGGAACGGGATTATTTACTGGAAAAGCGCACGGTGCCCGTCTTTATGCGCCAGTATGACCGCGCCGACGAGGGGGCGTGGCTGTCCCTTATGTACCCGGTTTTGGACGGGGAGACACTTGTCGGGCTTTTAGAGGTAAGCACCCCGGAATGGGATATGGCCGCGGACATCGAAAGCGTCGTAAGCCAGATGACGCGCCTTTGCCTTTATGTGCTTTCGGCGCTTATCGCCGCGCTTGCCGCCGTCCTCGCCGTGACGATGCGGGCGCTTGGCAGACTGCGGCGCGGGGCCGTTGCCGTGGCGGACGGCGATTACGGCGCGCGGGTGAACGTGCGCAATCTGGACGAAACGGGCGAGATCGCAAGCGCGTTCAACAGCATGGCCGCCTCTGTGGAAAACGCGATTGTCGAGATACGCTCGGTAAGCGACGCCTACAGCCGATTTGTTCCGCGCGAAATGCTGTCCGTTTTGGACAAAGCGTCAATCCGGGACGTGCGCGCCGCGGACTGTATTCAGACAAGAGCCATGTTTCTTTTGCTTATGACGGAAAGCTTTGACACGCACGAAGACCACCTGGTCGCGCTTAACCGCTTTTACGCGCGGATACTTCCGGCGCTCGCAAAATTCGGCGGCGTTGCCGAGCGCTTCAACAGCCGCGAACTGCGCGCGCTTTTGGACTGCGCGCCAAGCAAGGCGGCGGACGCGGCACTTTCAATGCTCGCGGCGGTAAACCGCCTTAACGAAGAGGCGGCGGGGACGCCGTACGGGGAAATCGAGTGCAGTATCCTTCTTGCCTACGCGGATTCATTTCTGGGGGTTGCCGGGGACGGCGGGCGGCTTAACATGACGCTGTTTTCGCGCTTTTCCCACAAGGCGGACGAAATACGCCCGGTCGGACTGCGCTACGGATGCCGCCTTATGGTCGAGCAGGGCGCGTTTGACGCGATGGAAAACGCCAATGTCTACCGCTTTCGCAGACTTGGCATAATCGGTGACGGCGGCGAAACGCGAAATCTGTACGATTTCTATGACGGCGACACAGCCGCGCAGATACAAAAAAAGGACGCGTCCTTGGATATGTTCCGGCAGGGGGTTGACTGTTATTACAGCGCGGACTATACAAGGGCGCGGCGCGCGTTTCTGGAGATTCTTAAAAAAGGTCAAGACGACCCGTCTTCCCGGGAATACCTTAAACAAAGCCACGCGCGGCAAAATACCGACACCCCGCCGGAGACGCTTTTTACAGTATAGGGGGCGCGCATATGACGCAGGCCGAGTATCTGACAACCCAACTGTCGCCGCTTAGATGGCCGCTGTACGCCTTCGCGCTTGAGGGCGGGGGCGGCGCGCGCGCGGCGGAGTTTCTTGAAATAGCAAACCCGCCGGACAGCGCAAAGGCTTGGCAGGCGTACGCGGACGAAGTTTCCTCGCTTGAGGAAGCCGGCGGCTCGCTGCGCGATGTGCGGGAAATCCTGCGCCTTGACCCGTTTTGCTTCTTTACGGTAAAGCTTGCGCTTGCCGCGCAGCTTTTTCCGGCATACCGCGCCGTGCTGGATTCGTTCGGGGGGCTTACGCTTGACCTTGCGCTAAGGGTTTTCTCCGCCTCGCGGGAAGAAGCTTCCTCGTTATACGCCCTTTGGCGAAGTCAAAAGCGCGCCGCGGGACTGCTTTTCACTGACACGGGCGGCGGCGCGCCGCTGCGCCTTCGCCCGGTCGTTTTTGACTTTCTGCTTGGCTTGGCGGCGCCCCCGGAACACTGCGCGGTTCTGACGCCGGACGCCCCACTCTATCCCACGCTTGTAAACAGCGATATTCCAAGGCTTATCGCGGCGCAGCTTTCCGTAAGGCCGTCCGGCAACGTCTTCTGCCTTTGCGGCGCGAAGGGCTCCGGGCGCAAGTTTTGGGTAACGCGCTTTTTACAAGAGCACGGCGGAATCTGCGCGCGCCTTGAACCGGGCGAAGCGTTCGGCAAGCCGGAGGCAATGGCCGATCTGGCGGCGTTCCTTACCCTTACGGGCGCGTTCCTCTATGTTGGGGATTATGAGAAACCTTTGGAAGCGCTTTTGCGCGCGCTGCGCCCGGCGAACGTGTTCCTTGCCTGCGGGGAAGAGGCCAGCCTTCCGGCGGCGGAGGGATACTCGGTGATCCCACTTAAAACGCCAGTTCTTGGCTTTGAACAGCGGCTTGCGATTTGGGGGACATGTATGCCGGAGGCGGACGCGGAGGATTTGCGCGTGATGTCCGCGCGCTATCGCTTCACGACCGGGCAAATCCTTGACGCCTGCCGTGAAGCGAGAGAGTCCGCCGTACGCGCGGGCGGCGCGGCGGTGACAGCCGTCTGTCTGCACACCGCCTGTAAGGGGCGGCTTACGCACGGTATGGACAAGCTCGCGCAGAGGGCGCGTTCGGAGTATGTTTGGGACGACCTTATACTGCCCAAAGAGCAGAAAGAGCTGCTTTTTCACATACGCGACCGCGTACTGTACGGCGAGACCGTGCGCGGCGCGTGGGGGCTTGACCGGCGCGCCTGCGGCACAAGCGGCGTCCGCGCGCTTTTCTCCGGCCCGCCCGGCACGGGCAAGACCATGGCCGCGCAAATCCTCGCGCGGGAGCTTGGAATGGAGATGTATACGGTTAATCTGGCCATGCTTGTAAGCAAATATATCGGAGAAACGGAAAAGAACCTGGAATCCGTGTTCACCGAGGCGGCCAAAAGCGCGGGCGTGCTGTTTTTTGACGAGGCGGACGCGCTGTTCGGCAAGCGCGGCGAACAGCGGGACAGCCACGACAAATACGCCAACATGCAAACGGCGTTTCTTTTACAGCGTTTTGAAAGTTTCGACGGCGTGGCGCTGCTCGCGACAAACCTTACCTCCAACCTGGACCCCGCGTTCCTGCGGCGCATTCACCTTCGGGTGGAGTTCCCCGCGCCGGACGCGGAGACCCGCGTTCTTCTTTGGAAAAGTTTTATGGAAAACTCCCGCGCGCCGCTTGACGGCGGCATAGACGCGCGGTTTCTGGCCGAAACCTTTGAATTAAGCGGCTCGGCCATACGCAATACCGTTCTGACCGCCGCGTATATCGCCGCCGCCCGATCCGGCGTTATCGGCATGGGAGAAATTTTGCGGGCGGTCGGCATGGAGTACGCGAAACTTGACAAGGTTCTTACCGCAAGGGAGCTTGGCGAGTGGGGAGAACAGCTTATTCCGTAATCAGCCGCCGGAAATTGCCGTACGCGATTTTGTCCTTTATCCGTCCGGGAAACGGCAGTCTTTCGATAAGCGCGGGCAGGCGCGATGTGTCCTCAAGCCCCGGCGGAAGCGCGTCACAGCCGTCGAAGTCCGAGCCTATGCCAACGGCGTCTTCCCCGGCGATGCTTACGGCGTGCCGGAAATGCGCGATAAGCGCGTCGAACGCAAGCGACGGCGTATCCGTCAGGAACGGAACGTAAAAGGTGATTCCGACTACTCCGCCCCGCTCGCCCAACGCGCGAAGCTGGCTGTCGTCCAGATTGCGCATATGCGCCCTGAGGGTCTCGGCACAGGCGTGGGTGACGGCGGGGGGGCGCTTTGCGCGGTTCAGCACGTCCCAAAACGTCTGCTTCGACGCGTGCGCCAAATCTACGGTTACGCCCCGGTTTTCGCAAAGCTCTGTAACTCCGCGGCCAAGCGCGGTAAGTCCGCTTGACCCCAAGCACCCGCCGCCAAGCGCGTTGTCATTATTCCAAGTAAGTCCGAAAAAGCGCACGCCCAAGCCGATAAGCCTTTCTGCGTCTTCAAGCGAGGTCACGGCGTCGCCGCCCTCCAGCGCCGGGATAAGCGCAAGCGCGCCGCGCTCAAGCGCCTCGCGGCAGTCCGTGACGTACCCGGAAAGCCGCCTAAGCTGCCCCTCCTGATCCGCGCCGAAGGCGGCCATTACCTGAACCCCGCCGCCGCGCGCTATTGCGCGCTGTGTGTCAAACTGCCCCGCGCCGCGCCCAAGGTCAAATCCGGCGGAAAGCGTGTCACAGTGCGCGTCGAAAATCTTCAAGGCAAAAAACCTCCTGCGGGAACTTTACATCGGCCATAGAAAGTGATATGCTATCTTACGGCACAAAATACATCGGGGCGTGGCGCAGTTTGGTAGCGCACTTGCTTTGGGAGCA
>JAISVI010000032.1 GCA_031271665.1 Oscillospiraceae bacterium | reverse complement strand
ACCACCGCCACGCTGCTTGCGCAGGCCATTATCCGCGCGGGCATGAAGAACGTCGCGGCGGGCGCGAACCCGATGATTATGAAAAAGGGCATTGCCCGCGCCGTTGAAGTGGCTGTCGAGGAAATCAAGAAGCAAAGCCAGTCCGTCGGCGGCAAGGAAGACATCGCGCGCGTGGGCGCAGTCTCTTCGGGCGACGAAGTAATCGGAAACCTTATCGCCGAGGCGATGGAGAAGGTTTCAAGCGACGGCGTTATCACAGTAGAGGAATCCAAGACCGCCGAGACCTTTACCGAGGTCGTCGAGGGTATGCAGTTTGACCGCGGCTATGTCACGCCGTACATGGTCACGGACACCGAGAAGATGGAAGCCATTCTGGACGAACCGCTTATTCTTATCACCGACAAGAAAATTTCAAGCGTCCAGGATATCCTGCCCCTGCTTGAGCAAATCGTGCAGACCGGCAAAAAGCTTCTTATCATTGCCGAGGATGTCGAGGGCGAGGCGCTTTCCACCCTTATCGTCAACCGCCTTCGCGGCACATTTACCTGCGTCTGCGTCAAGGCCCCCGGTTTCGGCGACCGCCGCAAAGAGATGCTTCAAGACATCGCCGTCCTTACCGGCGGCGAGGTTATAAGCGAGGAACTTGGGCTTGAACTCAAAGAGGCCAAAGTATCCCAGCTTGGCCGCGCCCGTCAGGTCAAGGTAAGCAAGGAAAACACCATCATAGTGGACGGCGCGGGCGACACCGAGGCGATAAAGGGGCGCATTGCCCAAATCCGCGCGGCAATCGAAGTCACCACAAGCGAGTTTGACAAGGAAAAGCTTCAAGAGCGCCTTGCCAAGTTAAGCGGCGGCGTCGCCGTTATCAAGGTCGGCGCGGCCACCGAGATCGAGATGAAAGAGAAGAAGCTTCGCATCGAGGACGCGCTTAACGCCACGCGCGCGGCCGTTGAGGAAGGCATTGTCGCGGGCGGCGGCACGGTATACGTCGCGGCGATCCCCGCCGTGAACAAGCTTGCCGAAAGCGCCGAGGGCGACGAGAAGACGGGCGTTGTCATCGTCGCAAGCGCCCTTAGCGAACCCATGCGCCAAATCGCGGCCAACGCGGGTCTTGAGGGAAGCGTTATCCTTGACAAGGTCGTAACCGCCGGAAAGCCCGGCTGGGGCTTTGACGCCTTGCGCGAGGAATACGTGGACATGATTAAGGCCGGTATCGTTGACCCGACCAAGGTCACGCGCTCCGCGCTGCAAAACGCCGCGTCCGTCGCGTCGCTTGTCCTTACCACCGAGTCACTTGTCGCCGACAAGAAAGAACCCCCCGCTCCTCCCGCCCCCGGCGGCATGGGCGGCGGAATGGATATGTACTAAAAAGAAGAGCGCCCCACCCGAGCAGGGAGGCTAAGACGCGAGAGCGTTGGCCAACCCAAGGCCGCGCTTGACAGTTCTCCCCGGCACAAACCTCCCCTTGCCGTACGCGGCGCGGGGAGGTTTTTTGTAGGGGCGACCGTCCTCGGTCGCCCGCGCCTGCGGATTATTTCGGGGTTGCGGGCGGTCGGGGACGACCGCCCCTACAACGCGTACGCGGCGTGGGGAGGTTTCTTGCAGGGGCGATTTATGAATCGCCCGCAAGGATTATGTCCGCCTTCCCTTTTATGTCAAACGCCGCGAGATAGGCTTCCTCAAGCGGAATCCACTTTGATTTGAATGTTGCAAGCGCCGTTTCGCCGTTGCGTGTGCGGATTCTTTGAAGCTGTTCTTCCGGCTTAATGTCGCAGAACACCCTTAAATCCATATAGCCGCCAAGCTCCGGGTGATGGCTGTACGCGCCCTCGACAATCCGCCAACGCGACCCGGTTGCTTGGCGAAGCCCGCCTAAGCGCATCTCCGCGCAGTCAAACGCCCGGTAAGAGAACGCCTCTCCGCTTTTAAGGTGTGGGAGAACCTCGGAGATAAACCGCTCGTAGTGGACATTCCCTCCGGGCTGTGCTAGGCGCGCCTCTGTGCGCAGTTCACCCGGCAGGAAAAAATCGTCCATATGGACGACCCCCGCCCCGAACTCCCGCGCAAGCGCGGACGCAAGCGACGTCTTCCCCGCCGCGCAGCGCCCGTCTATCGCAATGATAAACGTCTCAATTGACCCGCGACCCTGACGCAGGGCGGCCATTCGGTCGCGAAGGAAGGGCGGCGCGGCGTTTGGTGGGGTAGGTGGTGGATGTTTCATGGTATATGTGACCTTCTCCGCTGCTTGACAGATAGCAAACAGGCTCTCAGATATGCGCGCAGTGTGAAACCGCCCCGGCAGTGTGAAACCATCCCGTATTCTGTTTTGTAAGCCGCTTTATTCTACGCGCTTCGTCGCGTGTTGTCAAACGCTTTTCCGCTTTCTAAAGCCCGAAGGGGGAGACTTTTGCAGAGGCTTTCCCCATTTCCCCAACTTAGTGTTGTAATCGCCGTCACCATGTGATAGAATGGGCAAAACTTAACAAGGGGGATAATAAAATGCCGGAACTTAAAGGAAGCAGAACCGAGGCGAATCTTATGGCGGCGTTCGCCGGGGAAAGCCAGGCGCGCAATAAGTACACCTACTACGCCGGACAGGCGAAGAAGGACGGGTACGAGCGCGTTGCGGCGATTTTCACCGAGACGGCCGACAACGAAAAGGAACACGCGAAGATTTGGTTTAAACTGCTGAAGGGCGGAACTGTTCCGACGACGACGGAGAATTTGCGCGATGCCGCGTCGGGTGAGCATTACGAGTGGGACGAGATGTACGCGCAGTTCGCGAACGAGGCCAAGGCAGAGGGGTTTGACGACATCGCCCGGCTTTTCAGCATGGTCGGGTCTGTCGAGCGTCATCACGAAGAACGGTATCTTGCGTTGCTTGGGCAGATAGAGAACGGCCTTATGTTCAAAAAAGACGGTAAAATCACATGGACATGCCGCAACTGCGGCTATGTTTACGAGTCCGACGCCGCCGTTGAAAAATGCCCCGTATGCAGCCACCCGAAATCGTATATGGAGCCGTTAAGCCGCGTCTAGACACCCCTCTGTAGTGCCTGCGGGATTTTCCGGGGGTACGGGCAGTTGGGGACACCTTCATGTTGCGGGGCGGTCGGGGACGACCGCCCCTGCTTGACAAATCCCGCAAACGGTGGTAGTATGTTTTTCCACACAGCCGGGAGGTGAAAATATGGCCGCGAAAAAGAAAAGCGAGGGGCTTATGTATAAGGGACATCCCCTTATGCGCAAGGACAACCTGATATATTACGGCTCGATGGCGCAGAAGTACATCATTATGATGCAGGTGCTGGAGTCCGTAAAAAACGACGATTTGGACGTCGCGTCGCGGGTATCCGTACAGCTTCAGTACACCGACCCGGAGCTTAAAAGCAAGGACAGAATCGCGAAAAAGGCGGAAAAGACCGGCCTTTACAACGCGCTTGATTTGGCCGTAATCTGGCTTGACCGGGCGCTTGGCAGTTGATACTGTTTCCAAGCGAAGACCTCTACTTTTCTGCAATCCAATCGGCGGCAATCCGCAAGGCAGATATCTGCCACGGATTGCCGCCGTTTATTATGACTTTTCAGCGTCAGCCCATAAGTATTTCCAGAACAGCCTTCTGGGCGTGAAGGCGGTTTTCGGCCTCGTCGAAGATTTCCCCGGCGTGCGCTTCAAAAATCTCGTCAGTTATCTCCTCGCCCCGGTGGGCGGGAAGGCAGTGCAGCACCATCGCGTTCGCGTTCGCGTTCGCCATAAGCGCGCCGTTAACCTGAAATCCCGCGAAATCCTGCTTGCGCTTTTCGGCTTCGGCCTCTTGACCCATGCTTGCCCATACGTCCGTGCATATCACGTCCGCGCCCTTCGCGGCTTCAAAGGGGTCGTTCGTAAGCGTAAGGGCGTCCCCGGCGCGCGCCGTTACGCCCGCGTCCGGCTCGTAACCCTTGGGCGTTGCCACGCGCACCTTCATGCCGCAAAGCGCGCCGCCCGCGATAAGCGAATTTGCCATGTTGTTTCCGTCGCCGATATAGCAAAGGGTAAGCCCCTCCAGCACAGTCTGACGCTCGCGTATGGTCATAAGGTCGGCGAGTATCTGACAGGGGTGGGCGAAGTCGGTAAGGCCGTTTATAACGGGGATGTCCGCGTACTGGGCAAGTTCCTCTACCTCAGACTGGGCGAATGTGCGTATCATAATGCCGTTTGAGTATCGGGAAAGCACGCGCGCCGTGTCGCGAATCGGCTCGCCCCTGCCAAGCTGTATGTCGTTTGAGGAAAGGAACATCGCGTGGCCGCCAAGCTGGTACATGCCCGTTTCAAAGCTGACACGCGTGCGGGTCGAGGACTTGCGGAACAGCATGGCAAGCGTCTTGCCCTCCAACGTGCGGTGCGCTATGCCGTGCTTTAAGTCGAATTTAAGCTGATCCGCCAAGTTCAGGATACGCAGTATATCCTGTTTTGAAAGCGCGGATATGGACAGTAAATCTTTCATAAAAGCACCTCGCAAAGTATTTTAAGACCCTTTTCAAGCTCTTTTTCACTTATGGTAAGCGGCGGCAGAAGCCGTACGGCGTCCTTCCCGGCGGTAAGTACCACAAGCCCCTTGTCAAGCGCGCTTTGCGCGTAGTCGCGCGGCGCGCCCTTTACGGAAAGGCCAATCATAAGGCCAAGCCCGCGTATCCCGGCAAGGTTTTCCGGATTTTTCTCTTCCAAAGCCGCGCGTATAAGCCCGGCCTTGCGCCCAACGTCCGAAAGAACTCCTTCCAGAATGTCAAGTGTGGCAAGCGCCGCCGCGCAGCATACGGGGTTCGCGCCGAAGGTCGTGGCGTGGGTGCCGGGCGTCAAAACGTCCGAGGTTTTTTCGCCCGTCATAAACCCGCCAAGCGGCAGACCGCCCGCGATACCCTTCGCGAAGCTTACTATGTCGGGCTTTATCCCGTATTGCTGAAACGCGAACCATGTCCCGGTGCGCGCGATTCCGGTCTGCACCTCGTCCACGCACAAAAGCCAGTCGTTTTTCCGGCACAGCCCGGCCACGGACTGTACGTACTCTTTGTCAAGCGGCAGAACGCCGCCCTCGCCCTGGACAAGCTCTAACAAAACGGCGCACACGTCGCCGGGCTGGGTCTGAAGCGCTTCCAAGTCGCCCGCCGGGACATGTCTGAAACCGCCCGTGAACGGCATAAAATGCTGATGAAAGCTTTCCTGCCCCGTTGCGGCAAGCGTGGTGACGGTGCGCCCGTGGAAAGAATTCACAAGCGTGACGACCGCCGCGCGTCCCTCGCCGTATTTGTCATGGCTGTATTTTCTTGCGCATTTGATAAGCCCCTCATTTGCCTCGGCGCCGGAGTTGGCGAAAAAGACCTTCTCCATGCCGGAAAGCGCGCAAAGCCTTTCGGCAAGCTTCGCGCCGGGCAGGGTGTGGTAAAGGTTGCTTACATGCGCAAGCGTCCCCGCCTGGGCGCTTACCGCCTTTACCCAGTCCGGGTGCGCGTACCCAACGCTGTTCACGCCGATTCCAGACGCGAAGTCGATATACTCGCGCCCGTCCTCGCCGTACAGGGTCGCGCCCTCGCCGCGCACAAACGAAACGTCAAAGCGCCCGTATGTGGGCATAACATATGCGTCGTACTGTGATTTAAGATTTGTTGAAACCACCAGAATTACCTCCTTCGATATGTAGGGGCGGCGTTGCCGCCCGCGTTGCCGCGCCACCGCTCGGTGAAAATTATTTAGGGGTGTGGCGCGCCGAGGGCGTCGCGCCCTACAGGGGCGTTGCCGGAGAGGGCGTTGCGGCGCGGGCGAACACTGTTCGCCCCCTGCGCGTCGTACGCGCCCCGTCTACCCCTCAACTGTTAACTGCTAATTGTTCGTTGTTAACTGACTTACGCCGTGATCATCGTGCCAATTCCGGTGTTTGTAAGCATTTCCACAAGTATCGCGTGCGGTATCCGCCCGTCAAGGATATGGACGCGCTTTACGCCCTTGCGTATGGCGGTTATGCAGGAGTCGATTTTGGGTATCATACCCCCCGTAACGACCCCCTCCTTGATAAGTCCGGGTATCTCGGAAAGCTCGCACACGCGGATAAGCGTGCTTTCGTCCTTTGGGTCGCGGCAAAGGCCGCGTATGTCTGTAAGAAGGATAAGCTTTTCGGCGTTAAGGCTTACCGCAAGCTCGGCGGCGGCGGTGTCGGCGTTGATGTTATAGGCCGTGTCCTCGTCGTCGCCCTGCGCCACGGTGGACACCACCGGGATATATCCCGAGTCAAGCGCCATATTGCAAAGATGCGGGTCAACGGCGGCAATCTCGCCCACAAGGCCGTAATCCGCGCCGTCCTTTTTGCGCACGGCGGTTATCATCGCCCCGTCAAGGCCGCAAAGCCCGACGGCCTTCCCGCCCATAAGCGTTATCATGCCGCACAGATCCTTGCCGACCTTGCCCGCAAGAACCATCTGCACAACGTCCATCGTGTCGCGGTCGGTATAGCGAAGGCCGTTTACGAATTTTGACTGCTTTCCCATCGCGGCAAGCGTCTGGTTAATCTCCGGCCCGCCGCCGTGCACCACGACCACGCGGATACCCACAAGACTTAGAAGCACGATGTCGGAGATGACCGCGCGGCGGATTTCCTCGTTTAACATCGCGTTTCCGCCGTATTTGACGACGACGGTCTTTTTGCTGAATTTGCGGATATAGGGAAGCGCCTCGCTTAAAATCTCCGCGCGGCTGAAAAGCTGTTCCTCGTGATGGCTCATGTTCTGTAATCTCCGTTTATCTTCACATAATCATAGCTAAGGTCACAGCCGAACGCCTCGGCTTCGCCGCCGCCCTGCCCAAGCGAGCAAATAATCGTGACTTCGCTTTTTGTAAGGATTTCCTTGGCCTTCACCTCGTCAAAGGCAAGCCCCATGCCGTTTTGGCAGACCTGAACCTCGCCGGAGTCTGAAGCGAAGGAAATGCTGACGCCCGCCGGGTCGAACGCCGCGCCGCTGTAACCCATAGCGCAAAGCACGCGGCCCCAGTTCGCGTCCGCCCCGAACATCGCCGTCTTCACAAGGGAAGAGGCAATTACGCTTTTGGCAAGGCGCTCGGCGGCAAGCGTATCGCCTGCGCCCGTCACGCGGCAGGTTATAAGCTTGGTCGCCCCCTCGCCGTCACGCGCCATCTCGCGGGCCAGAAAGCCGTTCACACGGTTAAGCGCCGCCAGAAAAACGCCGTAGTCCGCGCCCGGTTCGGTGATTTCCGCGTTTCCGGCAAGCCCGGAGGCCATGATAAGGTTCATGTCGTTTGTCGAGGTGTCGCCGTCAACGCTTATGCGGTTATAGGTGACGCGCGCGGACTCGCGCAGCGCGGCTTGAAGCATGTCGGCGGAGATACGCGCGTCGGTGGTAAGGAATGAAAGCATCGTGCCCATATTGGGGTGTATCATGCCGCTTCCCTTGGCAATTCCGCCAAGCGTTACGGTTTTGCCGCCAAGGCTGAAGCTTACGGCTATTGACTTTTTGGTAAGGTCGGTGGTCATAATGGCCTCTGCGGCGTCGTCGCTTCCGCTTTCGGAAAGCTTTGCCGCAAGGGGTTTCGCCGCGTCCTCTATCGCGCCTACGGGCAGGGGCACCCCGATAACGCCGGTGGACGCCACCGCCACATCCTCTTTCGCAATGCCAAGCGCCGCCGCCGCCGCCGCGCAGGCGCGAAGCGCCGCGTCCTCGCCTCCGGGGGCGCAGGCGTTTGCGTTGCCGGAGTTGGCGATTACCGCGCGTAAAGCGCCGTTTTCAAGATGCCGCATGGTCACGTAAAGCGGCGAAGCCTTGACAAGGTTTGTGGTATACACCGCCGCCGCGCTGCAAGGCACATCCGAAAAAATAAGCGCGAGGTCTTTTTTCTCCGTGTTCTTCCGTATGCCGCAGTGCATCCCCGCGGCTCTAAACCCTTTTGCGGCGGTTACGCCGCCCGGTACTTCTTTCATGTTACCTTCCTCCTATAACCCGAATCTAAGCTTCAGACACTGAACCGCCGCGCCCGCCGCGCCTTTGCCAAGGTTGTCAAACCTTGCAATGACAAGAGCCTGCGTTTCATGCCCGAAAACGAAAATTTCCAAATCGTCCGTGCCGTTAAGCGCCTGCATCGGAAGGCGACCCGCTTCAAGCGCGTCCGCCCCGCCGAACGGCATCACGCGCACATGCTTCGCATACGCGTACCAGTCTTCCAAACAGGCGTGTAAGGGCTTCGCGGGCGCGTCGGGCGCGCCAAGCGGCACGGAAACAAGCATTCCCTGGCGCACGGGGACGACGGCGGGCATAAATACCGGGGGGGTGTAAAGCCCGCAGACCTTCTGCATCTCCGGCAGGTGCTTATGCGCAAGCGTAAGCGCGTAGGGCCGCGTGTCGGTTGGGGCGTTCTCCCCCTCGTACTCCGCGATCATGGCCTTGCCCCCGCCGCTGTAACCGGTAAGCGAAAAGCAGCTTAACGCGTTGTACGCGGAAACCAGTCCGTACCATACAAGCGGGTATACTATGGCGCAGAAGCCCGTGGCGTGACAGCCCGGCACGGCGATGCGGTTTGACGTCTTTACGGCTTCTCCAAGTTCCGGGGACAGTTCGGGGAAGCCGTAGACCCAGTCCGGGTGCGTCCGGTGCGCGGTGGACGCGTCGAAGATAACGGCCTTTGACCCCTCGGCAAGGGCGGCGGATTCTCTCGCGGCCGCGTCGGGCAGGCAAAGGAACACCGCGTCGGCGGAGTGTATAAGCCGTTGGCGCTCGGCCGCGTCCTTGCGCAGCAGGGGGTCGGGTTCGAGAAGCGTCACCCCCGGCATTGCGCGAAGCCGCTCTTCAATTTGAAGGCCGGTCGTACCCTCTCTGCCGTCTATAAAAACTTTAAGCATCTTCATCAAGCCAGTCCATAAGATTTTCTATATGCGCGCGCACCGCCCCCGGGGCGGGGCCGCCCGGCACCGCGCGTCTTGCCACGCAGGCGTCAAGGTTAATCGCCGCGTACACGTCCCGCTCAAAAAGCGGCGAAAAGGTTTTGTATTCATCCAAGGAAAGCGTATCAAGCGTTTCCCCGCCTTCTATACAGCGCCTTACAAGCCGCCCCGTGATATTATAGGCTTCCCGGAACGCAAGACCCTTCCCGACAAGATAGTCCGCGCAGTCCGTGGCGTTAAGGAATCCCTTCGCCGCCGCGCCGCGCATGGCGTCTTTGCTGAAACTAAGCGTTTCAAGCATCGGCGCGAATACGCGCAGGCAAAGCCTTACCGTATCCGCCGCGTCGAAGACGCACTCCTTATCCTCCTGCATATCCTTGTTATAGGCAAGGGGAAGTCCCTTCATAACCGTCAGCAGCGTAAGCAAATCGCCGAATACGCGCCCGGATTTTCCGCGCGTCAGTTCTGCTACGTCCGGATTTTTCTTCTGCGGCATAATCGAGCTTCCGGTAGAATAGGCGTCGTCAAGCCCGGCAAAGCCGAACTCCGCGCCGCACCAGAGTATAACTTCCTCGGAGAAGCGCGAGATATGGCACATGTGGATTGAAAGCGCCGCCATGAACTCAAGTGCGAAGTCGCGGTCTGCCACGCTGTCAAGGCTGTTTCGCGTAATGCGTGAAAAGCCCGTCTCCTTCGCGGTGAACTCGCGGTCAAGGTCGAAGGTCGTTCCGGCAAGCGCGCCCGCCCCAAGCGGGCATTCGTCCATCCGCCGACGCGCGTCGGCAAGCCTTTGCGCGTCGCGCCGCAGCATTTCGCACCAAGCCGCCAGATGATGCGCCAGAGTAATCGGCTGGGCGCGCTGAAGGTGCGTATAGCCGGGCATTACCGTGTCATAGTGGGACTGCGCCATACGCGCAAGCGTACGGATAAGCGCCTTTATCTCCGCGCCAATTTCGGCGCACTCGTTCTTCACATACCATCTGAAATCAAACGCCACCTGGTCATTCCGGCTTCTTCCGGTGTGGATGCGCTTGCCCGCCTCGCCGACGCGCCGTGTAAGCTCGCCTTCCACAAAGGTGTGGATGTCCTCGGCCAAGGGGTCTATTTCAAGCGCGCCGCTTTCTATGTCGTCCAGTATGGCGTAAAGTCCCGCGCGGGCGATCTCTCCGTCTTCCTTCGATATAATGCCCTGCTTCTCAAGACCCTTTACATGGGCAACCGAGCCGAGTATATCCGCCTTGTAAAGGCGGCTGTCAAAGGCGATTGAGGAATTAAAAGCGTGGACGCTTTCGTCCGTCTCCTTGGCAAAGCGCCCTTCCCAAAGCTTCATTGGTATGCCCCTCTCCTGTCAAATAGACCCTTTGTAGGGCGCGGCGCAACCGCCCGAAGGAAAACTCCCGGCCCTGCGGGGCCACCCTCTTTTGCGAAAGAGGGCAAGGGGATTTGTACAAGGCCACTCCTCACCCTCTTTAGAA
The DNA here is from genome assembly GCA_031271665.1 of Oscillospiraceae bacterium. Taxonomy (GTDB): domain Bacteria; phylum Bacillota; class Clostridia; order Oscillospirales; family UBA929; genus WRLJ01. Next base: position 13,095 of record JAISVI010000032.1, on the reverse strand, counting down.
AAGAGGGTGCCGTCCGCAGACGGCGGGTGTTTTGACCGCCGCCCCTGCAGCGGGTCACCCCCGCGCCGCACAAACCCACGGGCGAACACAGTTCGCCCCTACGAAACGACAACCCCAAAATTGTCAATTGACATCGCCCTGCTCGGGCGCGGCGCCCTCGGCGCGCCACCCTACGCATCCGACGCCCCGTCCGGGGATCGCGGGCGGCAGAACGCCGCCCCTACAGCGGGTCACCCCCGCGCCGCACAAACCCACGGGCGAACACAGTTCGCCCCTACGAAACGACAACCCCAAAATTGTCAATTGACATCGCCCTTTGTAGGGCGCGACGCCCTCGGCGCGCCACCCTACGCATCCGACGCCCCGTCCGGGAAATCGCGGGCGGCAGAACGCCGCCCCTGCAGCGGGTCACCCCCGCGCCGCACAAACCCACGGGCGAACACAGTTCGCCCCTACGAAACGACAACCCCAAAATTGTCAATTGTCAATTGTTCATTGTCAATTGACATCGCCCTGCTCGGGCGCGGCGCTCTTCTTCATTTTCTTCACGGCCTGCACCTTTGTGGGAAGGCCGAATAAATTGATGAATCCGCCGGCGTCGGCCTGGTTATATTCGCTTTCGCCGAAGGATGCAAGCTCTTCATCGTAAAGCGAGAAGGGGCTTGTCATGCCTTGGGCGATGATGTTTCCCTTATACAGTTTAAGCTTTACCTCGCCCGTGACGGTTTCCTGCGTCTTGTCAACGAATGCGCTGAGTGCCTCGCGCAGCGGGCTGAACCACTGGCCGTTATATACAAGCTCGGCGAAGCGGATGGAAAGCGCGGCCTTCATGTGGTGCGTATCCCTGTCAAGGGTAAGCTGTTCAAGCATACCGTGTGCCTTATAGAGAATCGAGCCGCCGGGGGTTTCGTACACGCCGCGCGATTTCATGCCCACAAGGCGGTTTTCCACAATGTCGGCAAGCCCCACGCCATGCTTCCCGCCAAGCGCGTTAAGCCGCGCGATAAGCGTAACGCCGTCCAGTTTTTCGCCGTTCAGCGACACCGGCACGCCATTTTCAAATCCTAGTGAGATTATTTCCGGCGCGTCGGGCGCTTTTTCGGGCGAAACGCCCATCTCAAGGATTTTGTCATAGTCCGGGGCGTTTGCCGGGTCTTCCAAGTCAAGCCCCTCGTGCGACAGATGCCAAAGGTTTTTATCCTTTGAATAGTTCGTTTCGCGATTTATCGTAAGCGGGATATTGCGCGCCTCGGCGTACTCTATCTCCTCCTCGCGGCTTTTGATGTCCCACTCGCGCCACGGGGCAATTATCGTCATGTCGGGCGCGAAGGCCTTTATCGCAAGCTCGAAGCGGACTTGGTCGTTGCCCTTTCCGGTGCAGCCGTGGGCGATGGCGTCCGCGCCGACCTTCCGCGCAATCTCGACGATGCGTTTGGCGATTACCGGGCGGGCAAAGGACGTACCCAGAAGGTAATCCCCCTCGTACACGGCGCCCGCTTTAAGCGTCGGGAAGACATAGTCCTCGACAAATTCCTTAGTAAGGTCTTCGATATAGCAGTCGGAAGCGCCGGTCTTCTTCGCCTTTTCAATAAGCCCGTCAAGCTCGGCCCCCTGTCCGACGTCGGCGGCGGCGGCGACGACCTCGCAGCCGTAGTTTTCTTTAAGCCACGGTATGATTATCGACGTGTCAAGCCCGCCCGAATACGCAAGAACGGCCTTTTTTATCTTTTTCATAAATTGCGTCCCCCTTTGTGTTTGTATAATTATATAACGAGATGAATAAAAATACAATAATAAGATATGATAAAATTGCATAAATCCAAAGGTGCAAATTTGTGCATAATGACGAGAGGCGTATCCGCAGAAAAATACCGGGATTGATTTTGAACAAAAGGCAGTGTATAATAAAAGAAAACTTGAGAAGCCGCCATATTTAAATTTTAGGGGGGAATCCATAATGTCGGACATGCCCAGCAAGCCGCCGGTTCCGGCCAAGGTGATGGTGCTTATTTCCAAGGACAGGCTTAAGGCGACCGTAAGACTTACTCCCGCCGAAGAGGGCGGGCGCGCGCCGGATCGCGAGATGCTTAACGATGCGCTTGGCCGATTCGGCGTGGTGTACGGCATCGACAGCGAAAAGCTTGATGTGCTTGTCAAACTGCCCGTTTACGGCGACGATATTTCCGTTGCTTCGGGCACAGCGCCCGAAAGGGGAAAGGACGCCGCGTTTACTTATAACTTCACGCTTGATAAAGAACTCCGACCCGTCGAGCGCGAGGATCGCACCGTTGACTATAAAAACCTTGGCATCGTTGTGAACGTAAGCGCGGGGGATTTGCTTTGCAAAAAGATACCCGCAATTCCGGGCAAAGCGGGTACGGACGTCACCGGAAGGGCGATACCGCCCCCGCCGGTAAAAAACCCGCCGATATCGGCGGGCAAGAACGTAACCGTTTCCCCGGACGGGCTTTCTGCTTTTGCCGCGATAAGCGGCCAACCCGAACTGATAAACGGCAGGGTAACGGTAAATCCCGTTTTCACGGTCAATCAGGACGTAAGCGTTGCCACCGGCAACATAAAGTTTCTTGGAAGCGTTGTGGTAATGGGCAACGTGTTAAGCGGCTTCACCATCGAGGCCGAGGGCAGCGTCGCAGTCCACGGTTTTGTCGAGGCGGCGGTGATAACCGCCAAGGGCGGCATAACCGTTACCGACGGTGTGAACGGCATGGGAACCGGCGTCCTTACGTCCGGACAGAATGTCAGAAGCAAGTATCTGCAAAACTGCACGGTTCAGGCGGACGGACTTGTCGAGGCGGAGTCCATTATAAACAGCAACGTCAAATCCGGCGATTCGATCAAACTTAACGGCAAGGCGGTGCTTTTCGGCGGCAAGTACGCCGCGCGCAACAATATCTCCGCGCGCTCAATCGGTTCGCGCAACTCCACCGGCAAAACCGAGCTGGAGGTTGGGGCCGACCCGAAACTGCTTGCGAGGAACACGGAAATACCCGAACTTATCCGCGAAGAGCAGGTAAAACTTCAAAAGGTGTCCCGCCTTTATGAACTTATGAGCCAGTATGAGAAAGAGGGACGCCTTGACGCGGAGAAGGCGAAGCTGCTTGAGTCGTCACGTTTCTCCGCGCAGAAAAGCAACGAGATAATCCAGGCGCTTACAAACGAACTGGAAGTATGCAAAGAGCAGATGCAAACGCTTGGGTTCGGCAAGATAAGCGCCAAGGACACAATCGCCGCCGGGACCAGAATAACCATCGGACCGCACACGATGACCGCCCAGAGAGATATGGTGAACACCTCTATAAGCCGCGTCGGAGACGAATTGGTAACTTCCTACGCAGTATAGCTTGCAATGGGGACGGATTTGGTTTATAATGACCAATATTGCGTTCCCGCGCCAAGCCGGGCTATTACGGAGGGGATTGTTTGTTTTCTTTTTTTCACGGCGGCGTGCATCCGGACGACAGCAAGGCCAATACGCGCCATAAACAGGTCGAATATCTGCCGCCGCCAGAATTCCTGATTCTGCCGCTGTCCATGCATATCGGCGCGCCCTGCGAGCCTTGCGTTACACTCGGTGACGACGTGCTTCTGGGACAGGTCATTGCAAATTCGGGCGCGCCGGTGGCGGCGCCGATTCACTCGCCTGTGTCCGGCCGGGTCACGGCGATTGAACCCCGGTCGCATCCGAACGGCAGCCGGGTGATGTCCATCGTAATCCAGAACGACGGGCTGGACAAGCTCCACCCGGAAATCGCGCCGTACGGCTCGGTAGAGTCGCTTACGCCGGAGGAACTGCTTGGCGTTGTGCGCGACGCGGGCATAGTGGGGCTTGGCGGCGCGGCGTTCCCGGCGCATGTCAAGGTGCGCTCGGGTCTTGGGAAAGTTACGCGCGTGATTATAAACGGCTGCGAGTGCGAACCGTACATAACAAGCGACCACCGCCTTCTTCTGGAATCGCCGGAGGAAGTTTTGGGCGGGCTTAAGATCCTTATGAAGATTTTCGGCATAAACAAAGGCACTATCGCAATAGAGGCAAACAAGCGCGACGCCATTGAAAACATACGAAGGACGCTTCCGCGCCGCGGCGAGGGTATCGAGGTGCGAAGCCTTGCCGTGCGCTATCCCCAGGGCGCGGAAAAGCAGCTTATACAGGCTGTTGCCGACCGCGAGGTGCCGCCGGGCGCGCTTCCCGCCGCCGTCGGCGTCGCCGTGTTCAACGTGGATACCGCCGCCGCGATACACCGCGCCGTTACTACGGGTATGCCGCTTCTGCGCCGCATTGTGACCGTGTCCGGAAGCGCCGTAAGCAACGCGAAAAACCTTTCCGTGCGAATCGGCACGCCGATGGAAACCGTTTTCGCCGCAACGGGCGGCTTTCGCGAAACCCCGGGCAAGGTGCTTGCGGGCGGGCCGATGATGGGTATCGCGCAGTTTGACCTTACAGCCCCCGTCGTAAAAAGTACGAACGCGCTTCTTGCCTTTTCACAGCGCGAGGTTAACGCTTCCCGCGAACAGACGTGCATACGCTGCGGCAAATGCGTCCAGGTCTGCCCGATGAAGCTTGAACCGACATACCTTTACATGTACGAGCGTAAAAACAGGACGGACATGCTTGAAAAATACCACCTTAGCGACTGTATCGAATGCGGAAGCTGCGCGTATATCTGTCCGGGACGGCTTCATCTGGTACACAGCGTAAGAACCGGCAAGCAGAAACTGAACGCGGCCCGCGCCGCGGCGAAGGAGGGCAAATAATGGACGCTCCGCTGACAGTATCCTCCTCGCCGCACATACATGACGAGGAAAGCATCCGCTCGATAATGACGGATGTGTGCATCGCGCTTCTTTTCCCGCTTGCGCTTGGCACATATTACTTCGAGATGAAGGCGCTTTACCTTACTCTTGTATCGGTGTTAAGCTGTGTCGTCTTTGAGTTTCTGTACCGCAAGGCGCTTAAAAAGACAAACACTATCCGCGATATGTCCGCCGTCGTGACCGGGATGCTGCTTGCGTTTACCCTTCCGGTTTCAACGCCCTATTGGGTTGTTGTGGTGGGCGCTTTCTTCGCCATCGTGGTGGTTAAACAGCTTTACGGCGGCCTTGGCAAAAACTTTATGAACCCCGCGCTTGCCGCGCGCGCGTTCCTTGTCGTTTCGTTCCCCGCGTATACGGGGATTTTTACCGAACCGACTTTCCACGAAGACGGTTTTTCGTTCTTCTCAACCCCGGACGCAATAAGCGCGGCAACGCCGCTCGCGTCGCTTAAACAGGGCGTTCTTCCCGAGAATTACGACCTTCAGAACCTTCTGTTCGGCGAGATACCGGGCTGTATCGGCGAAGTTTCGGCGCTTATACTGATAATCGGCGGACTTTGGCTTCTGGCGCGGCGCGTGATAACGCCGCGCGTACCGGTTTCTTATTTGGGCACCGTGGCGCTGCTTACCTTCGTTTTCAGCCCTGCGGGTGTGGATTCCCTTCAGTTTATGCTTTACAGCATTCTCTCCGGCGGCCTTATGCTTGGGGCAATCTTTATGGCCACGGACTACACCACCTGCCCGGTTACAAAGCGCGGGCAGATACTGTATGGTATCGGCTGCGGGCTTCTGACCGTCTTTATCCGCTATTTCGGAAAAATGCCGGAAAGCGTATGCTTCTCTATCCTTATTATGAACACCCTTGTCTGGATGCTTGACAAGGCCGGGCGCGCGCGCCGCTTTGGCGTAAGGCCGTTCGCGTTCCTGTTTAAGAAGGGGGGCTGAATAAGCTGTGAGTGAGAATCAAAACGGCATCGTTTCCGGACAGCCCGAAACACCCCAGATGCCCGAACTGCCGGAAGTCACCGAACTTTCCGAGGAAGCCGCCGCGGCCAAAAGCCGCGTTTCGGACGAGATGGCGCCGGAAAAGGCGGCCTCCGACCGATTGAAGCCCCCGGACTCCCCGCCCAAATCGGCAGTCACCGAGAAAGCGTCCGGCAAAAGCGGCGGCAGCCAGAACTTTATAAAAAGGTTTGTCGATCCCGAAAGGATATCGGGACTGGCGTTCACGCTGTTCGCCATCTCCGCGGCCGTGGCGCTTGTGCTTGGCGCGGGGAACGCCCTTACCGCAACGGTGATAGAGGAAAACAGAATTGCCGCCCGCAACGAGGCGCTGTCCGCAGTGTTTGACGCGGACGAATTTCTTCCCACGGACGATACCGAGAAGTTATATATCGCGCAAAAGGAAGGCGCTGTCATCGGCTACGCGGTGCAGGTCGCGCCGACAGGTTATGGCGGCCCGATAGAAATGATCGTCGGCGTAAACCCCGATCTTACGATTTCAAATGTCTCGCTTATAAAAATGTCCGAAACGCCCGGATACGGACAGAAGATGCAGACCGAGGACTGGTTTCTGGGTCAGTTCGCGGGCAAGTCTCTGCCGCTTGAGTATGACGGGGAACAGCTTGACGCAATCTCCGGCGCGACGATAACCTCCGACGCGGTGATTAACGGTATGCGCGGCGCGCTGGATCGCGTGGCTGACTATCTGGTAGGGGAGGGGAACGCGCAATGAAAAGATACCTCTCGATATTGAAGGACGGGCTTATACGGCAAAACCCCGTGTTTGTCCTGCTTTTGGGCATGTGTCCGACCATGGCGACGTCGACATCGCTCTCCAACGCCATTGGCATGGGATTTGCCGCGACGCTTGTGCTTATCTGCTCGAACCTTTTCATCTCGCTTTTGCGCAAGATAATCCCCGACAAGATACGCATCGCGTCCTATGTCATCGTTATCGCGGGCTTTGTCACGCTTGTCGAAATGCTTGTCACCGCGTATTTCCCCGACATCGCAGAAAGTCTTGGCGTTTTTCTTCCGCTTATCGTGGTCAACTGCATCATACTGGCCCGCGCCGAGGCGTTCGCCTCGAAGAACACGCCGATGGCCGCGCTTGCTGACGGGCTTTCAATGGGACTTGGCTTTACCCTCGCGCTGTGCGTGATGTCCTTTATACGCGAGCTTCTTGGTTCCGGCGCTTTGCTTGGGAACACCGTTCTGCCGGAAGGTTTTCCAAGAACGCTTATACTTACAAGCCCCCCCGGCGGATTCCTTACGCTTGGGTGCGTGATTGCCTTGATGCAGTTTATTTTGCGCAAGCAAAAGGGTAAGGGGGCGGCGTCATGACTTTCCAAAGCTTACTAACGCTGTCGCTTGGGGCTATTTTGGTCGAGAACTTTGTGCTTGTGCGATTTTTGGGCATATGTCCCTTCCTTGGCGTAAGCAAGAAGATGAACACAGCCCTTGGCATGGGTATGGCGGTCATTTTCGTTATGACGCTGTCAAGCGCCGCGACTTGGGCGGTCGAGCACGCGCTGCTTCAGCCCCTTAAGCTTGACTATATGCGCACTGTCGTGTTCATCCTTGTCATCGCGGCGTTTGTCCAGGTTGTTGAAATGGCGCTTAAACGGTTCGTCCCCGCGCTTTACTCGGCGCTTGGGATTTACCTGCCGCTTATCACCACCAACTGCGCCGTGCTTGGCGTGGCGGTCATAAACTCGGACAACGCGACCGGATTTCTCGAGTCGGTGCTGTTTTCGTTCTTCGCGGCGGTCGGCTTCACTGTCGCCATTGCGCTGTTCGCGTCCGTGCGCGAGCGGCTTGAGCATTCCGACATCCCCGCCCCTTTCGAGGGGTTTCCCATTGCGCTTGTCACGGCGGCGCTTATCTCAATGGCCTTCATGGGCTTTTCGGGACTTCAGGTGTTCTAGCGTTACGCGATAGGGGTTGCTTGTCATGGAAATTTTAATGGCCGTTCTGGCGCTTGGCGGAGTGGGGCTTGCGATGGGGCTTGTCCTCGCGGCGGCTTCGCGCGTTTTCGCCGTGCCGGAGGACGAGATACTGAAAAGCCTTGAAGAGGCGCTGCCCGGCGCGAACTGCGGCGGGTGCGGCTTCGCGGGCTGCGCCGCGCTTGCGGGTGCGCTGCGCGACGGCACGGCGGAGGTCAATGCCTGCCCGGTGGGCGGGATTGAAACAGCCGAGCGCCTTGGCGCGATCCTTGGCGTCCAGGTCGGCAAGAACACGCGTCTTACCGCGCTTGTGCGCTGTTCCGGCGGGTTACGGGCAAAGAACAAATACGCCTATGAGGGGCTTTCAGACTGTCTGGCCGCGATGCGTATCGGCGGCGGAAGCCCAAAGGAATGCCAGTACGGCTGTATAGGTCTGGGTACGTGCGTCGCTTCCTGCCCTTGGGGGGCGATAAGCCTTGTGGACGGCGTTGCGGTGGTCGACCACGAACGCTGCACCGGATGTCTGCGCTGCGCCGAATCCTGCCCGAAGAAGATAATTATCCCCGTGCCTTATCACGCCGACGTAAACGTGGCGTGTTCGTCGCAGGAAAAGGGCGGCGTACTGCGCCGCGTTTGCGACATCGGATGCCTTGGATGCCGCATGTGTGAGAAGGTATGTCAGTACGGCGCAATCCGCATTAAAGATAACCTTGCCTCTATTGACTTTGACCTTTGCGTCGGCTGCGGCGACTGCGCCGAAAAATGCCCGCGCAAGCTTATTGTTGACGCCAAGCTTGACCGCACCCCGCGCGTGCTGTCGGAAACAGGCGACTAGCGGGGGCAAGTGCATCCCAAGCAGTGCGATACATAAAAACGTTTGGATATGGCAAACTATGGTACTGCACTGGCGCGGAGGTGATGGCGTATGGTTCCCCGGCGTTTGCGGAGTTATCGCGGAAAACGCCATAAGAGGCCTGTTCTCATCGTGTTGTTATGTGTATTTCTGCTCGCGGCGGGATATGGCGTTTTTTGGCTGTTTGAGAATATGTCAATCGGCGCGGACGGTTCGGTCAGAGTTAATCTGCCGGGGTTTGCATCGCCCAAGCCGGAAGTGCCTGAACCGCCGAATCCGGCGGATCTTGTCGTAGTAAACCCCTCCGGCGCGCTGTCCCCAACGCCCGCGCCGACTAAAACGCCTGCCCCAACGGCGTCGCCGCCGCCTGCCTCACCGCCGCCCGCTTCGGCCGGACGCGCGGCGTTTGTTCCGCCGGGGATTCTTTCGGACAGCGCCGCCATTGAAACGTTTAAGGGCGACATGAACGGTTTCGGAATTAATACGCTTGTGCTTGACTATAAATCAAACGGGGGAAGCGTACTTTCGGACGAAGAGTTCGCAAAAGCGGCGCAAGCGTTTGGCGATGGATTTAAATACGTCGCGCGCCTTTCGGTATTTCTGGACGACGCCGCGCCAAGGGAAAACAGGTCATGGGGCGTTAAGCATACCGAGGGCGGCAACTGGATTAATACGGGCGGGCGCTGGCTTAATCCGTTTTCTGTTCCCGCGTCCGATTACTGCCTTTCTCTTATCGGCGCGGCGGCGCGGCTTGACGTTGACGGTATACTGCTTGATAACCTCTGTTTTCCGTGGTACGGTTTCACAGACCAGATAAGCTATGGCGAGAACGAAAGCGTTTCGCGCGTTGAGACGATAAACGATTTCTGCGCGCGTCTGGACGGCCTTGACATCAAGGTTCCCATATATATCGTTGCCGTGCCGCAGGCGGCAGAAGCCGGCCTTGACGAAACTGCCGGGCAAAGCCTTGGCGCGCTTACTTCACGATTTGACGCCGTATATGCGGATTACGGGGAAAGCCCCCCTGCGGACAGTTCGGTTTTCCCAATATTCGCGGGAACGCCGGACGAAGATTTTGCGGGACGTTCAAGCTTCATTTTGCTTAACGAGGAAAACTGAAGGAGGGGAAGCTGTGGCGGACTATAACGGTGAGAACCCCGAGAAAACCGACAATGACAGCGAGGAAGGCCTTATTACAGAGCTTTATATTCCCCCGGAATTTATTGACGAGCCGGAAAGAATCATAGGCAGACCCAAACCGCCTTTCCCATATTCGCGCGCGTTGGGGACATTTAAAATCATGGCGGGTATCGCATGGACTGTGGCCGTCGTGGCGATGATAAGCCGTATTGGCGGCAATCAGGACTACGGCTTTATAATCACATTTTTCGGTCCCGAAGGCGCTTCTAAGCAGTTTGGGACGGATCGCGCTTTTATTTATGCGGCAGTCGCGGCGCTTGTGGTCGGCGCCATAGGCGCGGCCTTGGGAGTATTCTTGTGCGTACATTCAAAAAGCGTTGCAGTAAAAGAACGAAGCGAGGAAGATATCCGCGCTTTCCGCGAATCGCGAAGGAAAGACGGCAGGATGCTTTTGGCTCTTGCCGTGCTTATGCCGATACTGTCCGCCGTCCTGTTCCTGCTTTGGTAGGCGCGCCGCACCGCGCCGCGTGTGCGGCACTGGCCGCTTTTATACTTGTCTTGTCCGGATGCGCAAGCTCCGGCCCGCCCAGACAGTCCGTTACCTTTGCCGAGGGGTTTGACACTGTCGGGCAGATAACAAGCTACGGAAGCGACAGCTTCGATACAGACACGATGGCCGTCCGCGCGCGCCTTGCGGAACTTCATAGGCTTTTTGACATCTATAATAATTATGACGGTCTTAACAACGCCAAAACGGTAAACGACAATGCCGGGATTGCCCCCGTCACCGTCCCGAATGAGCTATTCGAGCTTATCAGAACGGGCGTTGAGTGGCACGAAAAAACGGACGGGAAGGTCAACATCGCCCTTGGCCCCGTCCTGCGCCTGTGGCAGCCCTTTTTTTCTGCGGGAACGGGTCGTCCAAGCGAGGAAGAGCTTATGGCGGCTCTTGAGATGTGCGATATCGGCGGCGTTGTGCTTGACAGCGAGAAATCTACGGTCTTCCTTAAACACGCGGGCATGAGCCTTGACCTCGGCGCGGTCGCCAAGGGTTACGCCGCGCAGATGGCTGTTCTGGAGTCACAGGGAAGCGTCCTGCTTAATCTTGGCGGCAATGTTGTCTCAAACGGCTCGCCGCCTGACGGGAGAGAAAAGTGGACTCTTGGCATAGCAAACCCGGACAAGCCCGAAGAGGTGTACAGAAATACGTATATAGGCATTGAAGCGGGCGCGGTTGTGACAAGCGGCGACTACCAGCGCTTTTACATTGAGGACGGTAAACGTTTTTGCCATATTATTGACCCGGCAACCGCCATGCCCGGCACGCTTTACCGCTCGGTGACGGTGACGGGGGCGGACTCGGGGCTTTGCGACATCCTCTCTACGGCGCTTTTCCTGCTTCCGCAGGACGTGGGCGGTATGCTCGCGCAGGAAAACGGCTGCGAAGCCGTATGGATACTGAATGACCTGTCTGTAATTAAAACGGACGGACTACCGTGAAAGGTTTGATATACTATCAGTAAATTTGACCGCTTTTGCTATAAATACGAAAAGTACGGCATTAGAAACTTGATGCTTTTTATTGCCATCGGCAATATATCGGTGTTTGCCTTGGATTACCTGATACCCACGGGGGTCAGTCACTTGCTTTGGCTGTACTGGCCCAGTGTACTTAGCGGCGAGATATGGCGGCTTGTCACCTTTGTGTTTATCCCGCCCCCGGGGATAATCCCGCTTCTTACGCCTCTTGTTATATACTTCTATTATTGGCTGGGGCGCAATTTGCAGTCCGAATGGGGACGCATGAAAACCACGGTTTTCTATCTTTCCGGCATGTTGTTTGTAATCGTGGGAAGCTTTATTCACGAACAGTTGACGCCGCTTAGTTTGCTATTGATAACCGGGTCGGATCTTAACCTCTCGCTGTTTCTGGCAGTGGCCACATTGTTCCCGGAAACGCAGATACGCATCTATTTTGTAATACCCGTGAAGATGAAGTGGCTTGCTTTGGTTTATGCCGGGCTTGTAGTCCACAGTGTAATTGTAAGCGGTTCGTGGCTGCCGCTTTTGCCGCTTGGCAACTATCTGCTCTTTTTCACGCCTAAGCTTATCAAGATGGTGCGCAGGCAAAGCAAATACTCAAAGAAGGCGCTTGAATTCAAGACAGAGGTGCGCCGCGCCAAGAAAACCCAAGGTTACCTGCACAAATGCGCCGTCTGCGGCGTTACCGATGCCGAGCGCCCGGATATGGAGTTTCGCTATTGTTCGCTGTGTTCCGGGTATGAGTGTTATTGCGCGGAGCATATTAAAGACCACGAACACAAGTGATGTTGACTGGAATTTACAATTATGCCGTTGGGCGCATTGACATGCGCCCAACGGCATTGTATACTGTGCTTAACACGCGCCCGTGGCTCAACGGATAGAGCATCAGATTCCGGTTCTGAGGGTTGGGGGTTCGAATCCCTCCGGGCGTGCCACCCATATGTCAAGCCCGCGACACAAAAAACCGAAAAGTTTTTTGATGTCGCGGGCTTCGGCATTTTTGTTCGTTCAAAATAAACCTCGCAAAGCCTTTACAATATCTTCTGGGATCATCCGCAAAACTGAAGGCATCTACTTTTGCGACAAACGAGGCAATAAAACGGGATGCTGGGCTGTCAGATTATGGCGCCTCGTTCCCACACGACATGCACTCTATAATCATATAATCCCCGATATGGACGAACATGTTCCACCTCGCATGAAACCTCTTTATTCGATTATATGATGGATTTCGTGAATAGAAGAGAAAATGCTGAGTCCTTATTCGTGTATTGCTATATTAAATAGAATATGAACTGTATATCGAGGGGTAACGAAGAGGCAACCGTCCCATAACCGAACCGCTTGGTTCGGTTATGGGACGCTGTATTTTCTGCTCGCTGGCCTTGCAGTATATCTCAACGCGGGGGTCGTCGCCGTCGTAGAGGGTTATCCTATCCACCAGCGTGTCTATAAGGGCGCTGCGGTAGCCGTAATCCTTTGCGTCGCCGTTTTTGAACTTCTCGAAGAAGAATTTAACGTCGCTGTAAGACAGCACGGGACGCGCCATCTTCTCCCGCGCAAGCTGGATTTCAATGTCGGCCTTCTCCTGCTGCCGCTTTTCGATTTGCGCGCTGAGAACATCGACCGCCTTCCCCTGCTCAATCGCTTTCACGAGGTTCGTCATTGCTTCCCCATTCTCCTGTAGCAATCGGTTGAGCCGCTTGAGAGTGTCGGTATTCCCCTCGGTCGCGGAAAGCTCGGAGATTTTCTTCGCCATACTGTCGATCTTTTCATC
>JAISVI010000014.1 GCA_031271665.1 Oscillospiraceae bacterium | reverse complement strand
AATCTTTCCACATTTGTACAAACCTTGCCTTTCGTCATTATGTTGGATTGATACCTTATGTGCCATAATATACACCAAATCCCTGCATACGTCAACGGGACACCCTTCACGCGCGCCCTTCCCCCCCGCGGGCGAAAAGGTCTTGATAGCTTATCGGAATAGCGATATAATAGGTACTCCACTGACAAGCTGGGAGGTGTCCCCCTATGTCCGCGACAACACTTGGGATTTACATTCATATACCTTTCTGCGCGAAAAAGTGCGACTACTGCGACTTCTACTCGCTTGCGGGCGCGGACGGGGCGCGCATGGACGACTATCTCGCCGCGCTTTTGCGCCATATGCGGGAAACCGCCGCCCTTACGGGTAAAAACTCGTCCAAAACCGGCGGGTGGAGCGCGGATACCCTGTATATTGGCGGCGGCACGCCGTCGCTGTTCGGCGCGCAGCGTGTCAAAAAGCTTGTAAGCGCCGTAAAAAGCCTTTGGAACATGCCGAAGTCGGCGGAGATTACGATGGAGGCCAACCCCGACTCGCTTGATTTCCAGTCGATGAGGAAACTGCGAAAAGCCGGCGTTAACCGTTTGAGTATCGGCGTACAGGCGACGCAGCCCGGCCTTCTTGCGTCGTTGGGGCGGATACACACAGGCGAACAGGCGGCGGACTGCGTGCGCGGCGCGCGGCGCGCGGGCTTTGAGAATATAAGCGTTGACCTTATGTACGGTCTGCCCGGTCAGACGACTGAGATGCTTTTTGAAAGCATCAACACCGTTAAAGAGTGGGGCGTCACCCATTTGTCCCTTTACGGGCTTAAAATTGAAGATGGTACGCCCCTTGCCGCGCGGAACGTAAGCCTTCCGGACGAGGCGGAACAGGCCGACCAGTACCTTTCCTGCGCCGGGCTTTTGAAATCCCTTGGCTTCGGGCAGTACGAAATATCGAATTTCGCACTGCCGTCTTACCAAAGCCGCCACAACCTTAAATACTGGACGCTTGGGTCATATATCGGCTTCGGCGCGGCGGCGCATTCCGACTTCGGCGGAAACCGATACGGGCATGTGCGCGATATAGACGCGTATATCGCGGGCGTGAAAAGCGGCGACGCCGTCATAGACGAGATAAGCCGCATATCGCCGCTTGAACGCGCGGGCGAATATATAATGCTTGGGCTTAGGACGGCGCGCGGGGTGTCCGGCAACGAATACACCCGCGTTTACAAGGTTTCCTTTGACGCCATTGAAAAGAAGCTTGAAAAGTTTGAGAAATACGGCCTTTGCGAACGGACGGCCGAACGCTGGCACCTTACGCCAAAGGGTTTCCTCGTCTCTAACCGCATACTGTCCGAACTGCTTGAAAGCAAGGTTGACGGCGCTCTTGCCCCATAGCCGGGCGAACGGCTACTGCGCGCGCCCAAGGGCGTTGTATGTCCCAAACTGTATACGCTGCTGCTGCCAAACGTACTCTTCATGGTACGCGCGGTACTCCCGCTCTAAAACCGTGAAGCGCTTAAAAAGCCTGTCCAGTGCCAAAGCGCTCTGTACCGCCGCGGCAGAGGATAACCCGTGTCTTTGCGCCGTTTCCGCAAGCGCCGATTGTTTTCCGCGTATAAGGTCGCCAAGCAGTGAAAGACGGATTGCCTTGCTTAAAAGCCTTTTGCGTGTAAACATTGTTAATTTCCCCCCGTTAGTTATAAGTTTCGCGGTGTTCGTTTATAGCTTACACCACGCAAAAAGCAAAACTTGTCGTAACTTGTCGAACAGAAAAATAAAAAAAAGAAAACCGCCTGGTAATGTCCCAAGCGGTTGACCGTTGCAAACGACGCCTTATCCGTTATTGACCGTAATTGCGTCCAGTATCGCGGATATGGCGGATATTTGTCCGGGCGATATGGCGCGCAGTTTTTCAAGAACATTGTTATGGGGTTTGCCGCACTCGTCGTCAAGGCTGTCCGAAAGAAGGAAATTCGGCGAGACTTTAAGCGCGTTGCAGATGCTTACAAGCGTTTTGACGCTTGGCGTATTGCTGCCGCACTCAAGCTGGCGTATAAAGGTGTCCCTTAAACCGCACATTTCGGAAAGCTCCTTGGCGGTAACATCCCTTTCTTTGCGGGCCCTGCGTATTTGCGCACCGAAAGCGACCTTGTTCATAATGCCTCTCCCGTTTTTAGATTTGCGCGCAAGGAAAAAGCCCCCATTCGCGTTGAAGCGCTCTCTCCGGGTCGAATCCTCGGTCAATTCGTGAAAGCTTCTTTGGAAAAGAAGCCTGTATCGGCGGGGGATTGGTTTTACAAAAAATAAGCCAGCCGCCGCAGAACGGCGCGCGGCGGGGGGGCGGCGCGAAGGCCGCCCCGCTCCGGCACGCTTCTGTATGTGGCCCGGCTGTATGGGGCGCGGCGCAACCCGCAGAAGGGGGAGGACTGCGAAATTACGCGCGCCCCAAAGCCGTAGAAACTGGTAAGGTTACGTCGCCCGCACTGTACCCGAGGTAAAGGATTTTGTGTCGCTGCCATACGCGTCTTCCGCGATGAA
>JAISVI010000010.1 GCA_031271665.1 Oscillospiraceae bacterium | reverse complement strand
TGGTATAATGTTCAAAAGGCAAGTTTTGGGGGATGCGTATGATAGAGTTTGACGAATATAGGGCGCGCCTTTTGGCGCTTGAGCCGGATTTGGCGGAACTGGGGCGCGGGTTGGGGCTTCAGGCGGCGGCGGAAGAACTTGCGGCGCTGGAGGCCGAGGCCTTGACGGAAGGCTTCTGGAACGATTTGGCGCGTTCGCAGGAGGTGCTTAAAAACACCAAGCGCCTGCGCGACAAAATGGACGGGTTCAAAAAACTTAAAGCCCGGCACGAGGATATTCTTACGCTTTGCGAAATGGCGCTTGAAGAAGGTGACGCCAGTCTGCTTACAGAAGTCGCAGACGCCTTCGCGGCACTTGAGCGGGACTTGTCCTCGGCGCGGCTTGCCACGCTTTTGTCGGGGCAGTACGACAACAATAACGTTATCGTCTCCTTCCACGCGGGCGCGGGAGGAACCGAGGCGCAGGACTGGGCGCAGATGCTTTTCCGCATGTACACCCGTTGGGCAGAACGGCACGGCTTTTCGTGCAAGACCCTTGACTACCTCGACGGCGACGAGGCGGGGATAAAAAGCGCGGCGCTGTCAATCGAGGGCGAAAACGCCTACGGCTATCTGAAGGGCGAACACGGCGTACACAGGCTTGTGCGCATTTCGCCGTTCGACTCTTCGGGGCGGCGGCATACGTCGTTCGCGGCATTGGAGGTTATGCCCGACCTTTCCGGCGAGGATATGAGCATCGATATCCGCGACGAGGACTTGCAGGTGGATACTTACCGCTCGGGCGGCGCGGGAGGACAGCATGTCAACAAGACCGAAAGCGCCATACGCATCACGCATATCCCAAGCGGCATCGTGGTCGCCTGTCAGAACGAGCGCAGCCAGCACCAAAACCGCGAGGTAGCCATGCGTATGCTAAAGGCGAAGCTGCTTGAGATTAAAGAGCGCGAACATCTTGACAAGATAGACGACATCAAGGGCGCGCAGCGGGCAATCGAGTGGGGCAGCCAGATACGCTCGTACGTGTTTATGCCCTATACCCTTGCCAAGGATCACCGCACCGGATTTGAAAACGGCAATATCGGCGCGGTTATGGACGGCGACATCGACGGCTTTGTCTCCGCCTATCTCACCGCGCTTGCCACAGGCAACTGGGTGACTAAATAGTGCGGTATGTGTTCACCGAAAAACTCCCGCGCGAGCTTTCCGCGCGCGAAGAGGCTCTTGAAAAGCTTGGCATAGCGCCGCTTATTCTTGCCAATCAGGTACACGGCGAGAATGTGCTGTACGCGGGCGCGGATTACGTCCGCGCGGACGGGGACGCGCTTATTACGGATATTCCCGGGGTCTATGTGGGCGTTGTGACCGCCGACTGTGTGCCGATACTTCTGGCCGCGCGCGGCAAAGACGGCGGCTGTACCGCCGTGGCTGCCGTACACGCGGGTTGGCGCGGCACGGCGCTTAAAATCGCGGAAAAGGCGGTCTTTGCCCTTCAAGACAGATTTGGAGTAAGGCCGGAGAATACAAAGGCGTTTATCGGCCCGTGCGTCTGCCAAAGCTGTTACGAAACAGGCCCGGAGGTGTCCCAAGCGCTTGGGCCGCAGGCCGCGCCCTTTATTTGCGAAAAGGGCGGAAAGCACTATCCTGATTTGCGCCGGATAAACGCGCTTTGGCTTCAAAACGCGGGGGTAAGGGAAATACATGTATCAGAGGAATGCACCTGCTGCCGCCCGGACGTCTATTGGTCGCACCGCAGACACGGCACAGAGCGCGGCACGCAGATAAGCGCGATTTGCTTATAACGGGGGGACTATATGAAACGCGCAGCGGCATTTGCGCTTATAATCACCTTGTTGACGGCGTGTTCGCCCGCGTGGGACATGCCGCCGCTTGTCGTTCTGCCGGGCGACAGTTCCGGCGCTCCGACGCCTGTCGTTCCGGACATTACCCTGCCGGATGGGGCGGCAAGCAGCCGAGGTTTCGGGCTGGCGTGGACGCCGGTTGACAGGCTTGACCCGATCGGCGGGCGCGACACGCTTAACACCGCCCTTCTGCCGCTTTTGTACGACGGGCTTTTCGTGAACGACGAGGCGTTTGAAACGCGCCCCAATCTGTGCGCCTCGGTCATTACCGAAGACAATACGGTTTTTACCCTTACCCTGCGTAATGCGGTGTTCTCCGACGGCGCGCCTTTGCAAGCCGAGGATGTTGTCCATTCGCTTAACCTTGCCCGAGCGGACGCGTCGCCCTATTCGGGGCGGTTTGAAAACGTCATAAGCGCGAAGGCCGGGGACGGCACGGTCATTATAGAGCTTTCCGCGCCCAAGGCGCGCTTTGCTTCACTGCTTGATTTCCCGATAATCCCGGCGTCATCTGATAAGGAAAGCGCCGCGCCGCCCGGCACGGGACCGTATATCCTTGGGTACGACGGCGATACGGGGCAGGCGATATTGACGCCGAATCCCTTCCGCGCGGGGCATGAAGAGCTTAACCCGTACCGTATAGAACTTCTTGACGCGCGTGACCCGGTGAACCTTAGTTTCTACTTCCAGTACCGCCATATCGCCGCCGTTGACTATGATTACAACGACCCGCTGCTTCCGGGTCTTCATTCCGGCGGCGACCGTTTCGATTACCCCACGTCCGTTATGCAGTATATCGGCGTAAACGCGGCGCTTCCTCCCGCAGAAAGCCCGCTTGCCTGGCCGGACTTCCGGCGGGCGCTTTCGATGGCGCTTGACCGCGAAAGCTTATGCGAAGGGGTGTTCGGCGGTTATGCCGACCCGGCTTTGCTGCCCGTGCCGCCCTCCTCGGCGCTGTACGATGCGGAGGTGTCCGCCGGATACGGTTTTGACAGTTCCGCCGCGCGGCGCATCCTTGCGGACGCCGGGTGTACGGACGGCGACGCGGACGGCATTCTGGAATGGCCCGTAAGCGCGCGCAAGAAAGTGCCTTTAAGCTTTACCCTTCTTGTAAACACCGGGAACGAACTGCGCGCCGCCGCCGCCCGCGAATGGGCGGACGCGCTTATGCCGCTTGGGATTGCGCTTAACGTAAGTATCGTTTCTTGGGCGCAATACACTTCCGCCATAGAGTCCGGCGATTTTGACCTCTTTTGGGCGCAGACACGGCTTTCCCCGGACTTTGGCGCGGACGCCTTCCTAAGCCCGGACGACCGCGCGCTTTCCGGCGCAGTCCTGAACGCCGCCGCAGACGCCGCCGAAGCCGCGGACGCGCGGCGGGAAGTGTACGCAAGTCTGCTGGAGCGCGGAAATTGTATCACGGCGTGCTTTAATCGCAAGACGCTTCTGACCCAGCGCGGCATGTTCCGCGCCCCTACCCCCGCCGCGTCCGCCGCCTTTTACGGCTTCACCGAATGGGGGATTACAATTGACAATTGACAATTGACAATTGACAATTGACAATGAACAATCGTCAGAGTTCGGGGTCTTGCGGCGCATTTTGAGTAATTGTCAATTGTCAATTGCACACTGTACGTTGGTTGCCCGGTTGCTTATAAGCACCGACTTTGCTGTGCGGGCGTTTTTTTCGGGCGTTTCAAGGGTAAGAAGGACTTCGCGAGAAAAACCGTCCCGTGGGGTATCGCGTTCGTCGGAACCGGAAGCCGCCCAGGCGGCAGCGACGGGCTGGGCGCAGAAGTCATGGTTTTGCAACATGCTTAACCCGACTAATGCGGGGATCGCGTTTTCCATGCCATGCGCGGGAATATAGTTATCCGGTTTATTAAGATGCTTGTCAAGCGCCCGGATACTGTACTTAACCGGGCGCACCGCGCGCGCGCGAAGACGCATAAGCGCCCACTCCGCGGCTTCGGT
Source organism: Oscillospiraceae bacterium (assembly GCA_031271665.1). Lineage (GTDB taxonomy): Bacteria > Bacillota > Clostridia > Oscillospirales > UBA929 > WRLJ01. Next base: position 28,123 of record JAISVI010000010.1, on the reverse strand, counting down.
GGACTCAAATACGGCATAAATAGTCACTGTGTCCGCCCCTTTCCGTATACATGTGGAAAGTATTCACGCAAAAGGGGCGCGCTATTCAGCGTTATATAGCAGAGAGCCGGATTCGTCTAAGACGATTCCGGCTCTCTGCATGTGGATTTCGGTTGGACGGTGTATAAGCTGTCCACATAGGCGGACATCTTTACGCGCCGCCAAGCACCGTTTTCTCCGCGTCCTCCTCGAACTGGCGGGTGTAAAGCTCGTAGTAGTGACCCTTGGCGCGCAGAAGCTGTTTATGCGTGCCGCGTTCGGTGATTTTGCCGTCCTTGACGACCAGTATAAGGTCGGCGGTGCGTATAGTTGACAGGCGGTGGGCGATTACAAAGCTTGTGCGCCCCCGCAGAAGGTGCGCGCTCGCGCTTTGGATAAGCAGCTCGGTTTCCGTGTCCACCGAGCTTGTCGCCTCGTCAAGCACGAAGATGCGCGGGTCGGCAAGCACGGCGCGGGCAAAGGAGATAAGCTGCTTCTCCCCCGTGCTGAGGCGGTCGCCGCCCTCGCCCACAAGCGCGTCGAAGCCGCCCTCTAATTTCGCGATAATCTTGTCGGCGGAGACGATTTTCGCGGCGGCCTCGACCTCTTCGTCGGTGGCGTCAAGGCGTCCGTAGCGTATATTCTCGCGCACCGTGCCGGAAAACAGGTGCGGGCTTTGAAGCACATAGCCAAGCGCGCTGTGAAGCCAAAGCTGGCTTCGCTCGCGGCAGTCGCGCCCGTCGATAAGCACCTGCCCCTGCGTCGGCTCGAAGAAGCGGCACACAAGGTTGACAAGGGTGGACTTGCCCGCGCCCGTCTCTCCGACAATGGCGATGTACGACCCCGCCGGAACTTTAAGGTTAAAGTGTTCAAGCACGTTCTCTTTCCCGTCCGGGTACATAAAGGTTACGTCCTTAAACTCCACCTCACCGATAAGCGGCTCCCAATTCTCGCGCTTGGGACTAAAGCTGTCGCCGTATTTTTCGATCACCCCGGGCGTGTCGGTTATGTCGGGCGTCTGCTCCAGCATACCGGTGACGCGCTCGATATTCGCCTGGGTGGACACAAACTCGGTAAGGATATTGGCGATATTCTGCACCGGGTCGAAAAAGCTTCCGGCGTACTGGACAAAGATCGTAAGCACGCCAAGCTCCACGCCAAGGAACATAACCTCGTACCCGCCGTAGCCAAGCACGAACGCCGTTGCCAGCGAGCCGACGAACAGCACAAGGGGAAGGAATACCGAGCGCATAAAGATCATGCGCGTGGCGCGCCTTTTAAGGTCGCCTGTTACGGCGCTGAACTCTTTAAGGCTTTGCTCTTCGGTCACAAGAACCTTTGTGGTGCGCGCGCCGGTTATCCCCTCGTTCATTGCGCCGGTCATCTTGGAGTTAAGCTTGCGCACGGCGCGGTTTATAACAAGTATCTTTTTCTGGAAAAACCAAGTGATAAGCGCAAGGGGCGGTATGGTTGCGCACACGATAAGCGCAAGCCGCCAGTCGTAGATAAACATCGCGACAATAGCGCCGAGGCAGTAAATAAGCGACCACGCGAAGTCCACCATTCCCCAGGCCACAAGCTCGCCTATGCGGGAGGTGTCCGAGTGGGTGCGCGCCATCATATACCCCACCGGGGTCTGGTTGTAATAGGAAAAGCTTAATTTCTGCAGATGCGTGAACACTGTGTCGCGCAGGTCGCGGCCTATCTTCATCTCGACTTTAAGCGCCGTGGAGACAAAAAGCTTTACCCCGACGCCCTGAAGGATGACCATAACGGTCACTACCGCCAGAAACGGCCAGATACCGTCGGAAACGCGGGGCGTAATATAGTTGTCTATGGCGTGTCCCAGCAGAAGGGGCATGGCGATATCTATCCCCGCCACGGCGGTCATAAGCGCGGCGCAGTACGCAAGCTGCTTCCCGTGCGGCTTGATAAAGGGAAGCATTTTCGCCCACACTTTAAGCGACATGGGCTTATTGTAATCAAATTCCTCGTAGTATGACATGGCTTAATCGTCCATTCCGCCGCTGCGCGCCGGCAGTAATCTCTTAAAACGTCTTATCCGCGCAGCGAAGGAATGACAAGACGATTATATTAGCGAAGTGTTGAAAATTGCGTGTTCGCCTACAAGGCGAACGAGCGCAGCGCTTGCGAACAGGCGGCTATGCTGCGGCATCGCAAGCCGGAGCGGGCAATTTTCAACATGCCCATTGGATATTTAGGAAGATGCCTGAAGCTTGCTTTAGGCATCTTCCTCCAGCTCGTCCGCGACAGAGCCTTGCAAGTCGAATATTTTGCGGTAGTCGCCCCCAAGGGCCATAAGTTCGGCGTGAGTGCCAAGCTCTTTCGCCTCGCCGTCGCGAAGCACAAGGATTTCGTCGGCCTGCATAAGGGTAGAGGTGCGGTGCGATATGATAACGACCGCCGCGTCCTTCGTGCGGGTTTTAAGCGCGGCGCGTATGCGCGCGTCGGTTTCGGTGTCCACGGCGGAAAGGCTGTCGTCAAAGACCATAATCGGCGTTCCGGCAAGCAGCATACGGGCCATGGCCACGCGCTGTTTCTGCCCGCCGGAAAGGGTGACGCCGCGTTCGCCCACTATGGTGTCATAGCCGTCTGCGAAGGACGTTATCGCCTCGTCTATACAGGCTGTCCGCGCCGCCGCGCGCACGTCCTCAAGCGACGCGTCCGGCCTTGTCGCGGCGATGTTTTCCCGTATCGTCTTGGAAAACAGAAAGGGTTCCTGAAGGCAAAGGCCGACGCTTTTACGCAGATGCGCGCGCGAAATATCCCGTATGTCAACGCCGTCCGCCGTTATGCGCCCGCTGCCTTCGGGCAGGTCGTAAAGGCGGCTTAACAGATGCACAAGCGAAGATTTGCCCGAACCCGTCGCGCCCAGAACGGCAAGCGTCTTCCCCGGTTTAAGCGTAAAGGACAGGTTTTTAAGCACCGTATTGCCGCCGTAGGAAAAGCTTACGTTCTCAAAAGCGATCTCGCCCTTTATTTCCGGGGAAACGGCGTCTTCCGGGTCGCGCTCGGGCTTGGCGGAGAGTATGTCCCTTATGCGCCCGGCCGACACGGCGGCCTTTGAAAACTCGGAGATTATGCGCCCAAGCTGGCGCACGGGCCAAATCATCATATTGCAATAGGTGTAGAACGCGAAGAAGGTACCCGGCGTAAGATCTCCCGCCGCGCAGCGGAATACTCCCGCTCCGACGACGATGGCAAGCTGAAGACCCGTGACGGCGTCCCCGATGCCCCAGAAGTTCCCAAGCATTTTGCCTATGCCGACCCAAATGTCGGTATACTTTTGGGTTTTGCCCTTAAACCTGTCAACCTCGAACCTCTCGCGCCCGAAGGCGCGCACGACGCGCACGCCGGTGTAGTTTTCCTGGGTGCAGGCCTGCATGTCGCCCTCGGCCTCGTCGGCCTTGCCGAACTGAACGACAATGCGCTTAAAGTATATAAACGAGAAAAGCAGTATCACGGGGATAAGCGCAAGCGACATAAGCGACATAAAGACGTCCATTGAGAACATAACCGCAAGCGACGCCGCGAACACCGCGATTATGCGAAGCAGCTCGATAAAATGGTTATGGATAAAATTGCGTATGGTGTCCACGTCCGAGGTGCATCTTTGAATGATGTCTCCGGTCTGGCTTCCCACATGCCATTCCCATGGGAGCTGCTGGATATGCTTATAGCACTGGTTTCTAAGGTTTTGGGCGACATGCTCGGAGATTTCCAGACCGTAGTACCGGCGCAGGAAGTTGAAAACGCCCGTAAGCACTGCCGCGGCGACAAGCGCCGTGACGCATATCCAAAGGTTGTCGCGAAGCGCCTGGACGCCGCCAAGGGCGTCGATAAGCGCGACAAGCGCGCGCGGCTTCTCGATTGCCTGAAGCCCGATGATGGAGTCTATTGTAACGCGGATTATCTGCGGGGACACGAAGTAGAAAAAAACATTCAAAAGCGTCGCTGCGCAGCTTACCGCAAAGCGAAGCCTGCGCCCCTTCGCGGCGGCGGCAAGCATGGCGAAGCGACCCTTTTCCCACGGCAAATCCATTTTTGCAAGTCCTTTCTGACAAATAGATACCTCTAAAACCCCCGCTCCGGCTTTAACCGCTTCGCGGCTGTCAAGCGAGCAAGCTCGCTCTTCGCCGCAGGCGCTTTGCGATGCCGCGGCATAGCCGCCTGTTCGCAAGCGCTGCGCTCGTTTTTGTTCGGCTTCGCCGAACAAAAACACGGGTTTTTAGAGCGCCTAAAAATGGGGGCGACACCGCTACCGCCCCCTTAATCCTTTGTACCGGCGTCTATTCCGCCGATATAAGATAATAATACACTGGCTGTCCGCCGTAAAGCACATGCGTCTCCGCCGACGGGCAGTACCCGGCAAGCAGATCCGCGGCTTCCCGCGCGTCTTTCTCGGCGATATTCTCGCCGTAGAAAACAGTGATGTAAGAGGGTTCTTTTTTTGAAATCACCTGGCCAAGCGAGGACAGCACCTGCCCCAAATCCTTGCTTGTGTGGACAAGCTGGCCGTCAAGAAGCGCCATATAGTCGCCCCGTGAGACAGTATTCCCGTCCAACACGCTTTCACGCGCGGCATAGGTAACGCTTCCGGCGGAAACGGCGCTCATTGCCGAAAGCATTGCCTCGCGGTTTTCATGCGCGTCAAGCGCGGGGTCGAACGCGAGAAGCGCGGCGATGCCGTGCGGCACCGACCGGCTTGGAATAACGATGACTTCCTTGGACGTAAGCCCGGCGCTTTGCTCGGCGGCCATGATAATGTTCTTGTTGTTCGGGAATACAAAAACAGTCTCGGCGGGCGTTGCCTTTACCGCGGACAGTATATCCTCGGTCGAGGGGTTCATGGTCTGGCCGCCGGACACAATCTTCCCGACGCCCAGATCCTTCATAACGGCGGCGACGCCTTCGCCGGCGCAAACGCTTACAAGTCCGTACCTTGCGGTGGGCTCGGCCTCCCGCGCGGAAAGCGCGTCGCTTGGCGCGTCAGCCTGTCTGATAACGGCCTCGGTATGCTGCTCGCGCATGTTCTCGATTTTGACGGCGCTTAACGCGCCGTAATCAAGCGCGCTTTCAAGCGCCTTGCCGGGGTTATTGGTGTGGACATGCACCTTGATTATCTGCTCGTCGTCCACAAACACAAGGCTGTCGCCCAAAGAGCCAAGCAGCGCCCGCAGTTTAATCGGGTCGCGGCGCGTGGGCTTGCGCAGTATGATAAACTCGGTGCAGTAGGCAAAACGTATATCTTCCGCGGCGTACTCCGAGAAGTTTGCCGCGCCGGTGCCGGATGCCGGTTTGCCGGACGGCGATTGCGGGTTCTCGACAGTAATCGCGTCCCCCTGAAGCGCGGCAAGCATCCCCTCCAGCAGTACGCAGAAACCCTTCGCCCCCGCGTCTATGACCCCGGCCTTTTTAAGCACGGGGTTTTGCTCGACAGTTTCCTCAAGCGCGACATGCGCCGTGGCAAGCGCCCGGATAAGCACGCTTTCAACCGCGTTGTCTTCAAGTGCGTATTCCTTTGCCTTTTGGGCGCAAACGCGCGAAACGGTAAGTATCGTACCCTCGGACGGCTTCATAACGGCGCGGTAGGCCGCGTCCACCCCGTCCGCCAACGCAAGCGCGAAATCCGCGCCGTCCATTACGGAAAGGTCTTTGACATGCTTTGAGAAGCCGCGGAACAGAAGCGACAGTATAACGCCGGAGTTGCCGCGCGCGCCGCGCAAAAGCCCGCCCGCGATGATTTCGGCGGCCATGCCCACGCCTTCGCATGCGTTCTTCCTAAGCTCTGCCACCGCCGTGTTCATCGTAAGCGACATATTGATCCCGGTGTCACCGTCCGGAACGGGGAAGACGTTCATCTCGTTTATCATCTGGCGGGCGTTCTCGACCGCGGCCGCGCCAGAGATGAACATGGCCGCGAACTGCGCGCCGGTGACGGACTTTATCAAAGCAGCCACCCCTCCGTCACGCGCCGACCATAACGGCGTCGATATAAATGTCGATTGTGCCAACCGCGGCAGAGGTAAGCTTTTCAACGACATAGCGCACCTCGCTTGTTATCGAGCTGCAAAGCGCGGGCATGTTTATCCCGTGCTCCACTACGATATGAAGCTCTATGCCTATGCTGCCGCCCGGCTCGGGGAAGCGGACTTTTACGCCCTTGGAAATAGAGTCCCGCCGCAAAAGCCGCGCAAGCCCATCGGACGCGCTGCGCGAGGCCATGCCCTTTACTCCGAAACAATTAGTGGCGGCAAAACCGCAAATCGCAGTAAATACTTCCGGCAAGATATAGACAAAGCCCCTGCTTGTTTTAATTTTCATGTACCCGCCGCCACCTTTCGTCAAAAAAGTCGAAGCATCGCTTATCGGCAATGCCGTAACATTATATATGCGTCAAATGAAAAATACAAGTCAAATTTTCACGACACGCGCACAATCAAATTTTCGGCTCGTTTATAAAACCCTTTATAAAACCCAAATATATAAACCGTTGACAATTCCCCTGCTGAGTGTATAATATACTGGCCGCCGTTATGGCGGCTTCCCGGCGTATTTTGCGCGCCGGGCATCCTTGCTCCCGCCATAAGACGCCGGAACGCCAGACCGGAAGCCTTTACTGCGGGGGCCACAGTCCAAAAGGAGGTGTATACAAATGGCAAAACTTCTGGCCAAATACGAAACTGTCTTCATAATCGCCCCGACGCTGTCCGAGGAAGACGCCGCCGCCGTCATAGAGAAATTCAGGGCGCTGGCCGAGCAGTACGCCGAGCCGGACACCGTCGTCGCGGACGACTGGGGCAAACGCCGTCTGGCGTATGAAATCAACGATTTTACCGAGGGGTACTACGCGCTTATAAGCTTTACCTCTAAACCCGACTTCCCGGCCGAACTTGACCGTGTATTCAAAATCACGGACAGCATTATCCGAAGCCTTATCGTCTGCAAGGACGAATAGGCGCGACAGGAAGGAGCGAGAAAGCGATGCTTAATAAAATTGTGCTTATGGGCCGCCTTACCCGCGACCCGGAGATGCGGCGCACCGCCAACGGTATTCCCGTAACGTCGTTTACGCTTGCCTGTGACCGTGACTTCCGCCCGCAGGGCGAGGAGAAACAGACCGATTTTATCGATGTGGTGTGCTGGCGAAACACCGCCGAATTTACCGCGAAGTGGTTTCACAAGGGTCAGTTAGTGGCCGTCGCCGGGCGTCTGCAAAGCAGAAAATGGACCGATAAAGACGGCAATAACCGCACAAGTTTCGAGATTGTGGCCGACGAAGCCCACTTCGCCGAGCGCCGGACGGACGGCCCGTCCGCGCCGTACGAAATGCCGCCTCACCCCGCCGAACACGCCCAAGCGCCGGCATCTCCCGCGCCGATCACCGGCTCGTCTTCCTCGTTTTCCGAACTTGATGACGATGACGACGGCGACCTGCCGTTTTAAACGCAGAAGAGCGCCCCACCCGAGCAGGGAGGCTAAGACGCGAGAGCGTTGGGCAAACCAAGGCCGCGCCTGCGCGGACTGTTTGGCCAGAGCGGAAGCGGCTTAGCCGACCGCCCGCGAGGGTGAAGGGCGCTTGACAGAAAGGAGATACCCCTAAAATGGGAATGGAAAGAGGACCCCGCCGTAAGCGCCGTAAAGTATGCGTTTTCTGCGTTGAAAAAGCGCAGGGGAGCATCGACTATAAAGACGCCGGCAAGCTGCGCCGCTTTTTGTCCGAGCGCAGCAAAATCCTGCCCCGCAGGATGACAGGCACCTGCGCACACCACCAAAGACTGCTTACCGAGGCCATCAAGCGCGCAAGACATATCGCGCTTCTGCCGTACGTAACGGACTAGCGTATCAGCAGTAAACATCTGCAAAGGGACGGGGTCTTGCGCCGTCCCTTTTTGCTTTTGTTTTCCGGCTTCGGCGGGGTTCGTGTGTTCCGCGCGTAACCCGGAGTTCCTTCACCGTCAATATCCTGATAATTGTAAGCGTCCATAATGAAAGCGTCGTTATGCTCTTCAAGCAAAGAAAATAAAGCGCGGCTGCATTAGCATCACGGCCTTTTTCACCTTGCAACGCGGTTAAGAAAAACACCGTTTGTCTATATAATGTCATGCCAAAGCAAAAAGTCAATTATGCCGTTTGATTTTGAATGCCGGAAAAACTCGTTGAATATCGGACATAAGCATGGTATAATACCCGTGCAGCGGATATTATCTTCTTAAGATATACCATTTCGCGTTCGCGAACCGGCGCGTTGCGCCTATGGTATAATACCCGTTCAGGGGATATCAAGCAGACAAAGCCTTAATTTGGGTGGCGCGCCGAGGGCGTCGCGCCCTACAGGCATTGTATCAGCGGCGTTTGCGTGTAGGGGACGGCGTTCTGCGCGCTTATACCCGCCGCAGCGTATATCAGTCTTTCAAATCCCGTATATTTCGGAGGTGGCCATGTCACTGCTGACAAAGGTTTTCGGCACTCATTCCCAAAGGGAGTTAAAACGTATACAGCCCCTTCTCGAGCAGATCGAGGCTTGCGAGCCGCGCTTTAAGGCGATGTCCGACACAGAGCTTCGCGGCCAGACCGAGTTGTTTAAGGGGCGGCTTGGCGCGGGCGAAACCCTTGACGACCTTCTACCCGAGGCGTTCGCCGCCGCGCGGGAGGCGGGGGTGCGCGTGCTTGGCCAGCGGGCCTTCCCCGTCCAGCTTCTCGGCGGTATAGTGCTTCACCAGGGGCGCATCGCGGAGATGAAGACGGGCGAGGGCAAGACCCTTACCGCCGTAATGCCCTCTTACCTTAACGCGCTTGCCGGAAACGGCGTGCATATCGTCACGGTGAACAGCTATCTTGCCCGGTATCAAAGCGAGCTTATGGGCAAGATATTCCGTTTTCTGGGCGTTTCGGTGGGTCTTGTGGTGCAGGGAATATCCCCGGAAGAGCGCAGAAGCGCCTATGCCTGCGACGTGACTTACGGCACGAACAACGAGTTTGGGTTTGACTACCTGCGCGACAACATGGCGCTTTACTCAGACAACCAAGTACAGCGCGGCCACGTGTTCGCCATCGTGGACGAGGTTGACTCGATTCTTATAGACGAGGCGCGAACCCCGCTTATCATTTCCGGTCAGGGCGAGAAGTCAACGGACATGTACGTCCGCGCGGACACCCTTGCCTCGCGCATGAGCGTCCACCGCGTAACCGAGCTTGACACGAAGGCCGAGCATGACAGCATCGAGGCGGACTTCGTGGTTGACGAAAAGGCGCGAAGCGCCACCCTTACCCCGCAAGGCGTTAAAAAGGCCGAGCAGTTCTTCGGGATTGAAAACCTTTCCGATATGGAAAACACCACGATATACCACCATATCAACCAAGCGCTTCGCGCGCGCGGCGTGATGAAACGCGACATTGACTATGTCGTCAAGGACGGCGAGGTCATTATCGTGGACGAGTTCACCGGCCGCCTTATGGTCGGGCGGCGCTATTCCGACGGGCTTCACCAGGCCATCGAGGCCAAGGAGAACGTCAAGGTAGAGCGCGAGAGCAAGACCCTTGCCACCATCACCTTCCAGAACTATTTCCGCCTTTACGCGAAGCTCTCCGGCATGACGGGCACCGCCCTTACCGAGGCCGAGGAGTTCAGCGCGATTTACCGTCTTGATATTATCGAGATACCCACAAACCGCCCGATGATACGCGAGGATTTGTCCGACATGGTCTTCCAGACCCAGGCGGGGAAGTACCGCGCCGTTGTGGCGCAGGTAAAGGACTGCGCCGAACGCGGCCAGCCCGTGCTTGTGGGTACAACCTCTATCGAAAAGAGCGAGCTTATCTCCGCGATGCTTAAGCGCGAGGGAGTAAAGCACAACGTGCTTAACGCCAAGCACCACGACCGCGAGGCCGAGATTGTGGCCCAGGCGGGTCAGGTCGGCGCGGTGACTATCGCCACGAACATGGCCGGGCGCGGCACGGACATTATGCTTGGCGGCAACGCCGAGTTTCTTGCGCGCGCGGATATGCGAAAGTCAAGGATACCGGACGAAATCATCGCCGAGGCCGTGGGCATATCCGACACGGATAACGAGGAAATTCTCGCCGCGCGGGAGAAATACCGCGAGCTTTATAAAAAGCACGGCGAAATTATCGCCGGACTAAGCGATAAAGTGCGAAAGGCCGGCGGGCTTTTCATCATCGGCACCGAGCGGCACGAGGCGCGGCGCATAGATAACCAGCTTCGCGGGCGCTCGGGGCGTCAGGGCGACCCGGGCGCAAGCCGGTTCTTCCTTTCCCTTGAGGACGAGCTTATGCGCCTTTTCGCGGGAAGCCGCGCCGACACAATCCGCAATATGATGCGCGGAATGGGGCTTGACGAGGACACGCCGATAGAACAGCGGATTCTGTCCGGCGCGATAGAGAACGCGCAGAAGCGCGTCGAGTCGCGCAACTTCCAGTCCCGTAAGTACGTCCTTGAGTACGACGACGTTATGAACAAACAGCGCGAGACCATTTACGCCCAGCGCAAGAAGGTGCTGGACGGCGAGGATATGCGCGGCTATATCACGGCCATGATTGAAGAACTCTGCGCCGAAAGCGTCGCGCGCGCGGCGGGGGAAAGCGTCACGCTTGACGACGCGCGCCTTTTGGAGATAACCATGCCGTTCACGGGGGTGTTTCTGCGCCCCGGCGAAACCCTTGCGGCGCAGTCCTCGGTCGAGGGCGTACGTCCGGAGGAGGCCGCCGAATGGCTGCGCGAACGCGCCATGCGGGTGTACGAGGAAAAAGAGGCCGCGCTTGGCGCGCCGCTTATGCGCGAGTTGGAGCGCGTTATCCTGCTTCGCGCGGTCGACCGCAAGTGGATGGATCATATAGACGCCATGCACGAACTGCGTCAGGGCATCGGCCTTAGGGCATACGCGCAAAGCGACCCAATAGTCGAATACAAGCGCGAGGGATTTGCCATGTTCGAGGATATGGTAATGTCTATACGCGAGGACACGGTGCGCGGGGTCTATATCGCCCGCGTACAGGGCGCTTCCCAGCCCAAGCGCGAGACTGTCGCGGGGGGCATGGTGGAAAGCGTCGGCGGCGACGCCTCCGACGCGAAACGCCGCCCCGTGCGCAAGACCGCCGCCCAGAAAATCGGCAGAAATGACCCCTGCCCCTGCGGCAGCGGGAAGAAATATAAAAAATGCTGCGGGTTTGATCAATTGACAATTGACAATTAACAATTGACAATTTGAGGAGAGTGCGGGGATGAAGAAGAAGATAACCGTCACCGTGGCGGGGCGGGAGTACACACTGGTGTCCGACGAGGACGAAAGCGACGTTCTGCGCGTGGCCGAGCAGGTCAACGCCGGGATTACGGAGATAATGGCCCAGTCCAGTCTGTCGCTTACGAACGCGGCCGTGCTTACCGCGCTTAACACGACCGACAAGTACCAAAAAGCGGTTGACAGCGCGGAGCATCTGCGCACCCAACTGCGCGAGTACCTTGAGGAAGCGCAGAAGCTTAAAGCCGCGCTTGCCGAGGCGCGGCGCGAAATCACCAGACTGAGAAGCGCCGGAAAATGAGCCTTGGGGAAAAAACTCCGGTACTACAGCTTGCCGTGTCGGATATTGGGGAAATCCAAACCGCTGTAAGACGCGGGATAACCGAAATTCTGCTTGTCATGCCGCCCGAAGGGGCGGACGTTCAAGCAGAGCGTGTCTGGCTTGAAAGCGCCGTAAGCGCGGTCGGGTTCTGCCGCCTGCGCGGCGTGGGGACGGTGCTTGACCTTACGCACAGGCATACCGACCGTATGCTCGCGCGCTCGGCGGGGATACTGCGCGCGCTGTACCGCCGGGGACTTGACGCGGCGGTTGTCTGCGACCTTGGGGTTTTGCGCATGGCGCGCATGGAAGCGCCCGAGCTTGAAACGCACTGGGCCTGCGCCGCGAATCAGGACGGCATCGCGCTCGCGCGCGGCGCCGGGTGCGTACGCGCGGTTCTGTCGCCGCTTCTGACGGTTGATCAGATTAAAACCTTGGCGGGGCGAGTATCCGGGATTGCACTCCAGGCGGCGCTTTGGGACAAGGGATGTATCTCCTCGCCTTTCACTGTTTGCTATCTGGACATCTCCTGCCGCCGCGGAAACGGCGGCACGCCCGCTTGCGCAAGACCCTACGGCTACGGCGTCAAGGCCGACGAAACGCCGCTTGCCCCAAGAGAGCGGGATATTTCAGAACATGCCGAAGAGCTTGCCCGCGCGGGAATCGCCGCCTTCGGCGTATGTATGCCGCCGCCCGGAGAGAACGAGTTTGCCCCGGAAGCGCAGATCGTTCCGGTGCGCTTTATCTTCCAGGCCGCGCCGCGTCAGCCTTCCAGACTTGCGGTGGATGACTTCCGTGGGCATACCGTTTCGGTCGCCGGGCCGATACCCGCCCGCGTCTCCGGCAGCGCCCCAAGCGAGGCCGAGTACACAACCCGCCTTTACCAGTGCGCGGGAACGCCCTTTCGCTGCGAGGACGCGCGAAGCCGCGTGACGCCGGGCTGCTGTATAGGATCAGACGATTTTGCCGGAATGAAGCGGGAAGTGCTTGATAAGTTAAGCAAGGCGCGTTCCCGCCCGCCCGAACGGAAAACCGGGAAATTCCAGCCCGGCGTTCGCTTCCTGCCCCGCCGGGAAGAGCCTAAGGTCAACATATCCCTTAGAAGCGTAACTCAGCTTTCGCACGAGCTTCTTAAACTCAGGCCGGAGACGCTTTACCTTCCGCTTGAAGAGCTTTGCGGTTCGGAAGATGCCGTGAAAGCGGCGCTTGCCCATGTGCCGCACGTCGTCGCGGTGCTGCCGCGTCCGGGCGGCGATGACAAAAGGGCGGAAACCGCGCGGCTGCTTGAAAAGGCGCGGGCGGGCGGAATAAGCGAGGCGCTTGCCGTGGCCCCCGCGCAGCTTGGCCTTGTATTCCGCGCGGGACTTTCCGTACGTACGGACTTCGCGGCGGATAACTCCCAGACACTTAAAGAACTGCGGCATATGGGGGCTGTCTCCGCCTCGCTGTCAATGGGGCTTTCCCTTAAAGAGGTTCGGGAGATAAGCCATGTCATTGACACGGAAATGACCGTTTACGGGCGTATGCCGCTTCTGCACAGCGCGTACTGTCTTATAAAGCGCGGCGGCCTTTGCTCCTGCGAAAGCCGCACCGAGCTTACAGACGCGTCCGGCGCGCCGCACCCCGTCGTACGGGACTGCGCGCACACAAGCCTTGTCCTTGACGCGGCGAAGCTTTGGCTTCTTCCCGAAAAGGCGCAGTGGCGGCATATCGGCCTTTGGGCGGTGCTTTTGCGCTTCACCACAGAAAACGCACGCGAATGCATACAGGTGACAGAACGTCACATGGGCGTCGGAAAATACGAGCCGAATCAAATTACAAAAGGGTATTATTTTAAGGAGGAATAAAAATGGGTATCATTCTCGCGTCGGCTTCGCCGCGCAGGTTTGAACTTCTTGGCAAGGTCGGGCTTCGTGATTTCTGGGTATCAGCGCCGGAAATCGACGAAAACCCGCCGCCCGGCCTTTCCGCGCCGGAAATCGCGGCGGCGCTTTCGCGCAAAAAGGCCGAAAGCGTGAATGCGGGGCCGGGCGACGTTATCATCGCCGCCGACACGGTCGTCTGTTTCGGGGAAAAGATACTGGGCAAGCCCGCGAACGCCGAGGAAGCGGAAAAGACGCTTGCCATGCTTGCGGGGAACATGCACACAGTATACACCGGCGTCACAGTGCTTAAAGACGGCAAAGCGCTTACGGAAACCGAGACTACGCAGGTGTACATGCGCGAGCTGAGTCAGGCGCAGATCAAGCGCTATGTCGCCACGGGCGAGCCGCAGGGCAAGGCCGGAGCCTATGGCATTCAAGAGCGCGGGGCGCTTCTTATAAAGCGCGTGGAAGGCGATTTCTATAACGTGATGGGTCTTCCCGTCTACCGGCTAAGCCTTATGCTTGGGCGTCTTGGCGTGGAACTGCTGTAGGGGGACGATGGCAGTCGTCCCGCGAACAGAGAAGCGCCAAAACGACAGAAAGAGGTTGCGTTTTTGAATTTTATCCGACGCCATAAACAGCTTGTCGTCGCCCTTGCCGTCGCGGCGGCAGTGGCGGGGATGAGTTTGGCGTCCCTTTTCGTTTCGGGGGGCGTTTCGCCCTTGCAGGATCTTCTTGGGGCGATTGTGCGCCCTTTTCAAATGCTGGCGGACGGCCTTGCCGGGGGCGTAGGCGGCCTTTACGGTTATATTTACGAGTATGACGAGATACGCGCCGAGAATGACGAGCTTCGCCTGCGCATAGCCGAGCAGGAAGAGGAAATCCGGCGGCTTGAGGAGGCGGGCGAGGAAAACGAGCGCCTTCGCGAGCTTGTCGGGATAAAGGAAGCCAGACCGGAATTCGAGTTTCTGTCCGCCGACATCATTTCAAGGGACATGTCCAACTGGGCGCGCACCTTCACCCTTGGCGCGGGCGCAAGGGAGGGCGTGCGTGTGGGCGACTGCGTCCTAAGCGCCGAGGGGTATCTGGTGGGCGTGGTAAGCGCCTGCGCGAACACGTGGTGCGACGTCATAACCGTCACCGATACGGACATGGCCGCCGGAGCGGTGGTATACCGCACCGCGCTTACCGCCGTAGCGGAGGGCAACTTTGAGCTTATGCTGAACGGGCGTCTGGGGCTTTTCTACCTTGAGCCCGAAGCGGATTTGTCCATCGGCGACCTTGTGATGACAAGCGGTACGGGCGGCCTTCTTCCAAAGGACATCCCCATCGGCAAAGTCACCGACGTCCGAATGGAGAAAAACGGCCTTTCGGCAATGGCGGAGATAGAGCCGCTCGCGCAGCTTGACAGGCTTAGGGTGTGCTATATAGTGATAAACTATAACTCCGGGCAGTCCGGCGAAACCCCATGAAAAGGGGCGGCGCAAAGGGGCGCGGCGGCCCTGTGGTCAAAGCTGTGCTGTACGGATTTTTGCTGTTTGTAACGCTGTTTTTGCAAATAGGCCCTCTGACCGTCTGGCGCGTGGCGGGCGTTGCCCCCCTTTGGCTTCCGGTTCTTGCCATTATGGTCGCGGTGCGCGAGGGCGAACGGTACGGTTTATTCTACGGGCTTGCGGCGGGTTTGCTGTGCTGGATCATCCTGCCGCGCGGGGGCGGATTCTACGCGGTTTTCATCATGCTTGCATGTATGCTCGCGGGGAACGTCACCGAGCGGTTTCTTACGAAGACCTTTGCCACGACGCTTCTTTGGTGCCTTGCCGCGTTTGCCGCGATGGATATTTTATTCTTCCTGTTTTTCTATCTGCTGCCCGGACGCGCCGGATTCGGCGCGCTTTGGCGGGTAGCCCTTCCGGAAACGGTTTTTTCTGTCTTGTCGGCGCAGATACTGTACCTGCCCGTAAAGGGTATCTCCCGTCTGTGCGGCAGTGAAAGGAGGCAAGGGTTATGGAAGGCGTAAAGCTTCGCATACGCGTAATCTTTATGACCGCAGCGGTGCTTGGGCTTATGCTTGCCGCGGGCGGCAAGCTTATGTCGATGCAGGCCGGTGAAGATACAAAAGCGCCCGAGGAGAAAGAGCGTACCAGTATCGAATACAAGCTGGTTCCCGCCGCGCGCGGCGGGATATTCGACCGTTACGGCCGCCCGCTTGTGACAAACCGCATGGGGCTTAACCTTACCGTTGACGAGTCGGTTCTTCTGAAGGCCGAAAATCCCGCGGCCGAGGTTTGGAAGCTTGTCGCCGCGGCGGAGGAAAGCGGCGTCACGATACGCGACAGCCTTCCCGTCACTTCGCCGCCCTATGCCTATATTCCCGTTACCGGAACCGCCCAGGCCGATTTCGACCACTTCCTTCAAAAGAAAGGGATAGCGCCCGCCGACGTTGACAGCCTTATGGACGGCCTTGCCGCCGACTACGCGCTGCCCCATGATATGCCGCTTACTATGAAGCGCAAGGTGACGGGCGTTTTCTATGAGCTTGAGCTGCGCCGCCTGTTCACCCGGGTCGCGCCGTACCGATATATCGCGCCCTATATCTTCGCGGAGGACATAGGCGTGGAGCTTGCCGGGCAGGTTAAGGAACAGGGTTTCGCGGGCTGCGTTGTAGAGGCGGTGTCAACGCGTGAATACGCCACGGACTATGCCGCGCACCTTTTGGGGCGTATTGGGCAGATACCGGAAGAAGAAATCGGCAGCTATACCGCGGAAATGGGCTATACCCTTTCCGACATAGTCGGGCTGGACGGCGCGGAAAAGGCGTTCGAGCAGTGGCTGCGCGGAACGCCGGGACGACAGGCCGTCGAGCAGACGGACGCCGGGCGCATCCATAACGTCTTTTACTCAACCGAGCCGGAACCGGGCAAGAATGTCTACCTTACCATAGACATCCGCTTTCAGGAACAGGTCGAGCGCATCCTTTCCGAGGGAATCGCCGAACTTCAGGCCACGGGCGAAGAGCTTAAAGGCAAAGAGGCCGAGGCCGGGGCGGTCGCCGTGATAGACGTACGCAACGGCGAGATTATGGCCCTTGCCAACTATCCAAGCTATGACCTTAAAACCTTCCGGGAGGATTTTGACGCACTTTTGCATGACCCGTTAAACCCGCTGTACAACCGCGCCATAGCCGGTCTTTACGAACCCGGCTCGACTTTCAAGATGGTAACGGCGGCGGCGGGTATGGAAAACGGCTTTATTTCGCCTAAAACGCAGATTTTCGACCACGGCAAATACACCGTTTACCCGGATTATCAGCCCCGATGCTCTATTTATCCGGGAAGCCACGGCAATATCAACGTTGGCGGCGCGCTTAAGGTAAGCTGCAACTACTTTTTCTACGATGTGGGTTATCATGTGGGCATATCTGAAATAAAGAAATGGGCCAATAATTTCGGCCTTGGTCTGCCCACGGGGGTAGAGCTTCCAAGCGCACGCGCAGGGTATGTCGCGGGGCCGGAGACCTCCGCGCTGCAAAATCAGCAGTGGCAGCCCGGCCTTACCCTTGCGGCCGCTATCGGCCAGGCAAACCACCAGCTTACGCCGCTTTCGATGGCAAACTACGTTTCCGTTATCGCCAACGGCGGGACGGTCAACAGGGCGCACCTTATGCGCGAAGCCAAAAGCAGCGACCACACGCAAACGTATTCTATTGACACGGGCGGTGAACTTCGTCAAAGCGGGCTTTCCGAGTCTACGATAGGCGCGCTTCAAAACGGTATGCGCATGGCGGCAAGCGAGTCCGGCGGCACGGCCTATACCGTTTTTCACGATTTCCCGTACTCTGTGGCGGCCAAGACCGGCTCGGTGCAGACGGGCGACAGCCCAAGCGACGGCGTGTTCGTCGCCTACGCGCCCTATGACAACCCGGAAATCGCGGTTTGCGTCGTGGTTGAAAAGGGCGGCGCGGGCTCGCGCGTGGCTCCCATTGCGCGGCGCGTATTTGAAACATGGTTCGCGCTTCAAGAGGACATGGCAGTCACGGGGGATGAGAACAGCTTGCAAAAGTAAAAACCATAAAGTATAATTGACAATTGATACTTGACAATTGACAATTATTGATGCGTGTACGCTGTGGTTGCCTTCAATTGTCAATTGTTAATTGTTCATTGTTCATTGTTTTTGGGGTGGGGCGATGGGTGTTTCGATTGTTATAACCTCCGGGAAGGGCGGAACCGGGAAGACCACGGTCGCCGCGTCGCTTGCGTCGTGCCTTTCCGCCCTTGGAAAAACCGTTATCTGCGTGGACGCGGACATTGGCGCGCGCAATCTTGACATTGCGCTTGGCCTAAGCGGCGGCATATCGGGCAGCCTTGATTTGTCCGACGCGCTTAGAATGCCGGACGAGCCGGGCGCGGCGCTGACCGCGCATCCCGACCTTCCGGGGCTTTCGCTTATATCCGCCCCGCTTACGCGGCGGGTTTCCGAGCTTGACACGCGGGCCTTCGCCCCGCTTATCCGGGCGCTTTCTGCGCGGGCTGATTTTGTTCTTGTGGACTGCTGCGCCGGGCTTGAGGACGGGTTTTTCATGTCCGTTAACGCCTGCGAGCGCGCGGTCATTGTGTCCACCGCGGACGCGTCAAGCCTTCGCGTGGCGGCGCGGTGCGCCCAGCTTACCGGGAAGGAAAAGCGACCAAGGCTTATTGTAAACCGCGTCAATCCCAAACTTATTGTCGGGCGCAACGCGCCGGAAATTGACGATATTATGGACGCCACCGGGCTTCCTTTACTGGGGCTTGTACCCGAGGACGAAATGGTTTCCGCGGCGGCGAACAGGGGCGTACCGCTTACGCTTGCGGGCGGTACGGGCGCGGCGGCGGCGATTCTGCGCATCGCGCGCCGTCTTCTGGGCGAAGACGTCCCCATCGGACGCATGAAACGCTGGCAGGTTAACGGATAAGAAGCCCTGAAAATACCTTAGCGGGGTCTTTTCAGGGTGGCACGATACACCATATACGAAAGGCGGCATGTCTTATGAATATAGCCCTTATTGCGCATGACAAGAAAAAAGAGCTTATGGTGCAGTTCTGCATCGCCTATTCCGGCATTCTTTCAAAGCATAACCTGTGCGCCACATCTACGACAGGCAAACTTGTAAGCGAGGCCACGGGGCTTCCCATAACGCGCTTCCTCTCCGGGGCGCACGGCGGCGACCAGCAGATCGGCGCGCGCATCGCCTATAACGAAATCGACCTTATGCTGCTGTTCCGCGACCCCCTTACGGCCCAGCCGCACGAGCCGGATCTCGCGCTTTTGCGCCTTTGCGACATGCACAACGTCCCAGTCGCCACAAACGCCGCCACCGCGGAAGTCCTTATACAGGGACTGGCGCGGGGCGACATGGATTGGCGCGACATCGTGAACCCGAAAAAACGATGAACTCTCGCTCATGCCGTAAGAATTATACCCGCCGTCATAACCCCGTCTGAACCTGCGTCCGCAGTCATAAGCCCCCGGATTCGCGCAGCGGCGACTCCGGGGGCTTTCAAACAAGTCTTACAAATAAATCCCCGCCATAATCACCGCGAGTTCCGCGCGTGTTACTTCGGCTTTGGGGCGGAAGAGCGTGCCGTCGCCGGACATGATGCCCTCGGCGAAGACGGCGGATATGGCGTCGGAGTATTGCGCGTCGGCGTCCGCGAGGTCGGCGGGTATCGGCCCGCCGGTAAGCGTAAGTCCAAGGGCGCGGGCGAGGACGGCGGCAAGCTGTTCGTGCGTGACTTTCGCGTCCGGCGAGAAAAGCCCGTCAGCGCCGCCCATAAGGCCGCGTTCGCACACCGCGCGTATGAAGGGGGCGAACCATGCCGTCTCGGCAACGTCCGTGAATCCGGGGTACTCCGCCGGGTCAAGGGAAAGGCTTGTGGCGGCAAGCACGGTGGCAAGCTGGGCGTTTGTGACCGTGCCGTATGAGTCAAACCTGCCGCCGGGGACGCCGCCCATAAGCCCGGACTCAAGGGCAAAGGTTACGCCCTGCTTCGCCCATTCGGGGATAGTATCCCAGTCGGCGTAATGCGCCTCTACCGTGATTACCGGGCCGGGGGAAGGCGGGGGGGCGATAACAACCTCCTCGCCCTCGGCAAGCGCCGGAGACAGCAGGGCAATAGTCAGCAAAAGCGCGGTGACAGTTCTTTTCATCACAGTATCCACTGGTCAAGCGTGGCGACCAGATTCCCTATTTCCGGTTTTGAAAGCTGGGCGTTCGCGCCCAAAGACTCGCCCTTAACGCGCATAGCCTCGTCAATAAGTGAGGAGAAGATTATTACCGGAATGCGTTTAAGCGTGGAGTCGTCCTTTACAAGTTTGGTAAGGCGGTGTCCGTCCATTCTGGGCATCTCGATGTCCGTGATAAGCACGCAGCACATGCTTTCAAGCGGACGCCCCTCTTCCAGAACGGACTTGCGAAGCTCGGTCAGTCTGTCCCACGCTTCCTGTCCGTTTGCGAAGGTGGTGACGTTTTCGTACCCCGCCTCGTGGATAGAGTCAAGGATAAGCCGCTGGAGAAGCTGGGAGTCTTCTGCGATAAAGACGGGTTTAAGGCTTCGCTCGCGGGGGCCGAGTTCCTTGATTTCCTCGACGCGAATGCCGGACTCCGGCGAGATGTCGAACACGATCTTCTCGAAATCGACGATGGTGATAAGCTTGTCCTTCACCTTGGCAATGCCGGTGGCAAGCCCCTCTACGCCGCCGTAAATGGTTTTGTCGGGCTTTTCGATATTGTCCCATGAGATGCGGTGTATCGCCTCGACCGTATGTACGTGGAAGGCCACTTCCATCTTGTTGAAGTTGGTGATGATAAAATAGTTGCGTTCGGTGCTTTCCGTGGGCGGCAGCCCCATGTAAGAGGGAAGGTCGATCACCGTGATGATCTTGTCGCGCGGCTTGAAAATGCCCTCCACGTGCGGGTGGCTGTTCGGCATGGGCTTAACCGGCTCGTATTTCATGATATTGTTAAGCTTTGCCACGTTTATGCCGAAAATGTTGCCCGCAATGGTGAACTCCATGATCTCAAGCTCGTTAGTGCCGCTTTCAAGCAGGATTTCGGAGGTGCTCGATGCCTTTTTCGCCATGACGAAATCTCCTCCAGTATTATATTATTGGTGCCGGTATTGCGGGTATAACATACGTTTTTCGGTTATTTGCGCAGGTTAAGAAAGAATTCGCCAAGCAGGATTGCGGACTCGCGTTCCATAAGCCCGTACATCACCTCGGGCTTGTGGTTGAAGCCGTGGTCGAAAAGCATAACCCGGCTTATAAGCGCGCCGGCCTTGGGGTCAAGCGCGGCGAATACCACGCGGCTTATGCGCGCGTTTATTGCCGCACCCGCGCACATGGGGCAGGGTTCAAGCGTGACAAACATCTCGCAGCCGTGCAGCCGCCAACCGTCAAGCGCCTCGCAGGCGCGCTCGATGGCGATAAGCTCGGCGTGGCGAAGGGCGTTTTTGTCGCCCTCGCGGCGGTTATACCCCTCGCCGACAATCTCGTTGCCCCATGTAACGACACAGCCCACCGGCACCTCGCCCTCGCTGGCGGCCATCTCCGCAAGTTCAAGCGCGCGGCGCATGAATTGTTCGTCCCTTGTCACGTTATTTCCCCCCTATGTGCGGTCTTTACACGTTGCCGGAAGCGGCGCTGTCTAGTCCTGCGGCACGGCGTCCTTACGGCTTAGATTATGCCGGCCCTTCTCGTCAATGCCAAGATATTTTACCCATGTGGCGTCGCCGACGTTAAGAACGTCCTCGACCTTGGCGACGCGGAAGTTTTCAAGCTTGGAGATATGCACCATACCCTCTTTGCCCGGGGCGTACTCGACAAACGCGCCGATGGGGATAACGCGCGTCACCTTGCCAAGGAACATGTCCCCGACCTTTGGTTCAAAGACGATTGCCTTAATGATGCTTTCCGCCTTCTCGCACGCGGCGCGGTTGATGGCCGCGATAAAGACGCGCCCGTCGTCCTCGATGTCGATTTTCGCGCCGGTGTCCGCGACGATCTTCTGGATAACGCTTCCGCCCTTGCCGATGACCTCGCGGATTTTGTCCGGGTCGATGTTCATCGTTATCATCTTGGGCGCGTATTCGCTTAGTTCCGCGCGCGGCTTGGCGATACAGGGAAGCATAATGTCATCCAGTATACCATAGCGCGCGTCCCTTGTGATGTCGAAAGCTGACCTGATTATCTCCGGGGTAAGCCCGTCGATTTTAAGATCCATTTGTATGGCGGTAATGCCCGCCTTCGTCCCGGCGACCTTAAAGTCCATATCGCCGTAAAAATCCTCAAGCCCCTGGATGTCCGCGAAGGTCATCCAGCGTTCCCCCTCGGTGACAAGGCCGCAGGAAATCCCGGCCACGGGCGCTTTAATCGGAACGCCCGCGTCCATAAGCGCAAGCGTGGAACCGCATACGCTTCCCTGTGAGGTAGAGCCGTTGGAGCTTAACACCTCGCTTACAAGGCGTATAGAGTACGGGAAGTCGGCCTCGGGCGGGATAACCGGCTCCAGCGCGCGCTCGGCAAGCGCGCCGTGTCCGATTTCGCGGCGGCCCGGGCTTCGCGAGGGGCGCGCCTCGCCCACGGAATAGGACGGGAAGTTATAGTGGTGCATATAGCGCTTTGACTCTTCGTCGAAGATGTTGTCAAGCTTCTGGTTGTCGGAGATTGTGCCAAGGGTGCAGGTGGTAAGAACCTGCGTCTGTCCGCGCGTAAAAAGCCCCGAACCGTGGGTGCGCGGCAGTATGCCGACCTCGGCGGCAAGGGGGCGGACTTCAAGCAGCTTGCGCCCGTCAACTCGCTTGTTCTCGTCAAGCAGCCAGCGCCGCACGACGAATTTTTGAAGTTTGTACAAAACGTCGCCCAAGTCCGCGCCCACCGTGGGGAAATCCTCGGCGTATTTGGACTCTATCTCCCCGCGCAGGGCTTTAAGCCGCTCTTCACGGATATTCTTGTCGTCGGTGTCAAGGCACTCGCGCAGCGCGCCCAGTTCGTTTTCTTTAAGCGCGTTATAAAGCGCGTCGTTAAACTTAAACGCGGCGTACTCGAACTTCTCGCGTCCGATTTCTTCGCGTATGGCGGAGAAAAAGGCGCAAAGCTTCTTGATTTCCCCATGCGCGAACATAATGGCGTCGAACATCGTGTCTTCCGGTATCTCGGAAGCCCCGGCCTCGATCATCACGATCTTCTGGGCGGTACCCGCAACGGTAAGCTGAAGCGAGGACGCCTCTCTCTGCGCGGCGGTGGGGTTTATCACGAAGTTGCCGTCCACAAGCCCCACGGCCACGCCGGCAATCGGCCCGGCCCACGGGATGTCGGAGATTGAAAGCGCAAGCGACGCGCCAAGCATCGCCGGGATTTCCGGGGCGTTGTCGGGGGCAAGGCTCATAACCGTGGCGGCAACGGCAACGTCGTTGCGCATGTCGCCGGGGAAAAGCGGGCGTATGGGGCGGTCGATAAGGCGCGAGGCCAGCACCGCCTTCTCCGAGGGGCGTCCCTCGCGGCGCAGAAAGCTTCCCGGTATGCGGCCAACGGAGTAAAGCCGCTCTTCAAAATCGACGCTTAGGGGGAAATAGTCAAGCCCGTCGCGGGGTTTCTGCGCGGCGGTGGCGGTGACCAGAACGGCGGTCTCGCCGTAGCGCACAAGAACCGCGCCGTTTGCCAGTTCCGCAAGCCGCCCGGTCTCAAAGGTAAGCCTGCGGCCGCCCAAGGTAGTTTCGTAAATCTTCATCTGCGGGAATTCGCGTTTTGTCATTATTTCTTCCTTCTCTCTTTCTTCTGGGGACGCGGCGCTGTGCCGCCCCCTTCCTCTTGCGCTGCGTGCGTCGGACTATTTTCTAAGACCCAGCTTGGCAATCAGGGCGCGGTAGCGCTCGATGTCTTTCTTCGCCAGATAATCAAGCAGGCTGCGGCGCTGACCGACCATTTTCAAAAGGCCGCGGCGCGAGTGGTTGTCTTTCTTGTGGGTCTTCAGATGCTCGGTAAGGTCGTTGATGCGCTTTGTCAGGATTGCGACCTGAACCTCGGGCGACCCCGTGTCGGTTTCGTGTATGCGGTTGTCGGCGATCACGGCGGTTTTTTCTTCTTTAAGCAGCATGGTTTTCCTTTCACCTTTTCTTTCTTATTACCCGTATGGCGCGGTAAATGGCGGGTGAAACCCCGGCGCAGGAAGGCTTACGCGGCTTTCGGCGCGCTTTCTCTTGTCCGGCTTATCCCCAAAAACTGGGCCAAAGGGCTAAAATCTAGACAATTCTATCACGCTATACGCAGTTTGTCAATCACGTTGCCGCTAAAATACACGGCAAAGCCCGGGATGCCAAAGCCGTGGGCTTGACTTCGACAGGACGCGCGTGATATACTTCGCCCGTGACAAAAAACCGCCGGCGCGCGGCGCCGGGGTCTATTATGGGGGTAATGTGTAAATGGACGCGCTTCTGCAGGGATTTACCAACCTTAACTGGCAGTCCTTCGTGATGTACGCCATCGGCGGGCTTCTTATCTTCCTTGCCATCAAGAAGGACTACGAGCCGATGCTTCTTCTGCCGATAGGATTCGGCGCGATACTAGTAAACCTTCCGCTTTCGGCGGTTTGGGAGTACGAGGGCGCGGACGGCGTACTTCAGATTTTCTACAATATCGGCATTATAACCGAGGTTTTTCCCGTGCTTATTTTCGTTGCGGTGGGCGCGATGATCGACTTTTCGCCCCTGCTGCGGCGGCCCAAGATGCTTTTCCTCGGCGCGGCGGCGCAGTTCGGCATATTCGCGACAATAGCGGCGGTCGCCCTTGTGGGCGAGGCGTTCCCCGGTCTGGGCATCGACCTTAAAAGCGCGTCGGCCATCGGCATAATCGGCGCGGCGGACGGGCCGACCTCGATTTTTGTCGCCACAAAATTCGCAAGCCAGTTTATCGGCCCGATCTCCGTGGCGGCATATTCTTATATGGCGCTTGTCCCGATTATCCAGCCGCCGGTTATAAAGCTGCTTACAACCCCGGCCGAGCGCAGGATAAGAATGGACAACACGGAAAAGAAAATCTCCAAAACCGTCCTTATTCTGTTCCCCATTCTCGTAACGGTTATCGCCGGCATACTCGCGCCGATCTCCGTGCCGCTTGTGGGGCTTCTTATGTTCGGCAACCTTATCCGGGTAAGCGGCGTTCTGGACAGACTTTCCCAGTCCGCCCAGAACGAGCTTGCAAACCTTGTCACCCTTCTCCTTGGGATAACAATCGGCTCGACCATGCACTGGGAGAAGTTTTTACAGCCCATGACCCTTCTAATCCTTGCCCTTGGCTTCGTGGCGTTCGTGTTCGACACGGCGGGCGGCGTGCTGTTCGTCAAATTCCTTAATCTGTTCAGCAAGGACAAGATGAACCCGATGATCGGCGCGGCGGGCATCTCCGCGTTCCCGATGTCCTCGCGCGTCGTACAGAAGCTTGCCACAAAGGAAGACCCGCAGAACTTCATCCTTATGCCCGCCGTCTCCGCGAACGTGGCGGGTCAGGTCGCCTCGGCCATAGCGGGCGGCATCGTCCTGGCGATAGTGCCGTGGCTGCTTGGCGGGTAGGGGCGGCGCAACTGGCCTTGCGCCCTCTCCGTCACTCTGCTGGAAATGCCCGAAAAACAAACAATGCGCGGGCGGCCAAAGGCCGCCCCTACAGGATTTAAAGGAAAGGAAAATGAATCATGGCGGCACAGTCGCTTCAGCTTATGTTGTACGGGCTTGCGGGGGTTTTCTCTTCGCTCGCGATACTGTATATCTTTATAAAGATAATCGTAAAGGTGTTCCCGCATAAGGATAAGTAGGGGACGCTGTCCCCAGCGTCCCGCGAACCTCGCTGTAATGAAACGCCCTCCCCGCGCCGTAAGCGCGCCGGGAGGGCGTTTGCGCGGAAGCGGAAAGGGTCACTCACCGCAAAGTGGGGGATAGTTAACGAAAGAGACGGAAAGCTCCTCTCCAATCTGAAGCGGGGACAATACACGGACGTTGCCGTCTGTACTGACGTAATAAGGATTGCCGTCCGCGTCAAGTTCAAGGACGTTGCCTTCATAGTCTGTATAAACCTTGTTGCCGTCTGCGTCAAGGCCGCAGGAGTAACTGATGGAATCCGCCGCGCCCCACCCAAACTCGCCGATAACCGTTACCCCGTCGGAAGCGTAAAGCGGGACGTACGAAAGGAACGCGCCGCCGTTCTTTTGCGCTTCCTTTCGCAGCTTGTGCTGCTTTTCGGTATATGCGGCGATATCCTCTTCCGAAGTGAATGGTTCATGGTCTTTGATGTCCTTGCTGTATACATATCCTCTTGTGCCGTCAATGCCGACCGCCGCGATAAGTTCGGGGGGTTCGACGTTCGGGTCGAGGGGCTGCGGCCCGTAGGTTTGGCCGTTTTCGTTGACACTGATGCCGCTTTGCGCAGGCATTGACGGCGGCGAAATTTCCTCGGCTGTGGCATAGAAAACCTCTTTGCTGACTATAACGCTGGGTCTGAAAACAAGATTTGGCGTATTGGATGTCATTCGATACTCGGACTCACCGTTTATGTACACGCCGGTGTTAGCGTAACCGCGATAAGTGCCTGCGGAGAGTCCATCCACCAGAAGGGCAACAGTTTTAACATCATCATTTCCGGAAGTCCACCATTCTCCACTGCTGTATATTAAGCTATTTGCGAGGTCGAACATAAAACATTCAACCCCCATGTGGCTTAAAGAGGTGGAACCAGTGATGTTTATCGTTCCTTCGACTTTAACAGTCGAGCCGCCCTCATGCCGAATCCGAGCCTGACTGGCAAATGTTGATATGTAATCCATGCCGGATGTCCAATAGGTAATCGGCGAATAAAGCCAATCTCCGGCGGCCATAGCTGCCGTGCCAAGCAGCATGACGATGACAAGAGACCAAACGACGCCAAGACTTATTTTTTTCCTCATGATAATGCCTTCCCTTTCTCCGAAGCACCGATAACAAACTAAACAGTCACGGCGCAATATGTGAACTCCACCCGCTCCTGCGGCATTGCGCTCTGCGGGGCGGCCTACACAAAGCGCATGGGTTTTTCGTTTGTTATACCGCTTTATTATATGCGGGATAGACCTACTTGCCCATCGGAATCACCCAGCCCTTTCGTGCCAATGCTGTTAACTTTTTGCAAAGATCGTATCACGTGCGGGTGTCGCACAGACACACTTCTTGTCGAGTGGTTTTGCGCCATTTAATATCGATTTGGCTAATGTTTGCCATTTACAGTATAATCAAGTGCGGCTTTATATGTCAACATAAATTTAGGCGCGCTGCCTTGAATTTACATTTTGTTAACATCTTGTCAGTTCGCGGCTTGCAAACAGCAAACGCCATCCCTGCGCCGTAAGCGCGCCGGGAGGGCTTTGCCGTGTAGCATAACGCACGGCTTACGCATGAACATACAAAACTCACAAAAACCGACATCCTAATGTAGGGGCGGCGTTCTGCCGCCCGCAATTTCCCGGCGTTTCGGCGGTGCTGTGACGTTGGGGGTGGCGCGCCGGGGGCGACGCGCCCTACGCGGGCGTTGCGGCCTTGGGTTAGGCGCGGTCGAACGACCGCCCCTGCAGTCTGTACATTCATGCGTCAGCCGTGAGGCATAACTAAATTTATGTTGACATATAAAATCGCGCCAGTTATACTGTAAATGGAAAGCAATAGCCATAGCGACATTAAATGGCATAATCCCACTCGACAGGAAACGCGCCTATCTGACACTCGCGCGTGATATTATCTTTACAAAAAGCTGAGGCATCGGTATGAAAGGGCTGGGTGATTCCGATGGGCAAGTAGGTCTATCCCGCAAGTAAAGCGGTAGAACAAACGAAAAACTCATGCGCTTTGTAAAGACCGCCCCGCAGAGCGCAATATAGCATATCTCCGGTGGAATTTTGTTAACGAAGCGGTCGACATTTATCGACGGCTTAGTGGAAAGGACTTTACTATGAAGAAACTCTCACGACTTACTCTCGCCTGTATCCTTGTTGTTGCCATGCTGACCGGCATGATTGCATTCTCCGCCGAATTCTTTTTATCTCCAGATACCAATTGGACTTCTAGAGTAGACGGGGTATCCAAGTTTAATAGTTTCGCCTTGGCTATTGCCGACAATCAATTTGCCAACAGCGGCGGAATTGTTGTCATGGGATACATAGGAACAGTTGGCACCACGCCCCCAACGTACATGGGTGCCGATGCTCAGCTAATGAATTCTAACGGCAT
Source organism: Oscillospiraceae bacterium (assembly GCA_031271665.1). Taxonomy (GTDB): domain Bacteria; phylum Bacillota; class Clostridia; order Oscillospirales; family UBA929; genus WRLJ01. Next base: position 363 of record JAISVI010000010.1, on the reverse strand, counting down.
CATGTATGGTCATTCCGGCGACACATATTGCGATAACGGGAACATAACATCTGGCGATTTCATTTCCTTCTACGCGACTCCCCCGACTGCCCCGCCGCCGGGTACTTATTATGGCCGAGCAGATACTTGGACATACTTTGGCGGCGAGCAAGACAGGCAGATGACGTTTAATACAGCAAGCACTAAATGTGTGCCGGGTATTGTTTTCAGTCGAGAGGACTCTTCAGAATCCGCCGCACTGTTCTCAGCATCAGAAACAGTCCCTTCTTGGGACGACACAATCAGAGTCAACGAGAGCGGGCAGACCTATGGAACGCTTCCCATAGACCCAAATGGCGAAATCCCAGAGTTGGTTGCAGCTAT
>JAISVI010000159.1 GCA_031271665.1 Oscillospiraceae bacterium | reverse complement strand
TGCTTGACACGCCCAGCGGGCAAGAGCTTTTTAACGCGCAGATGACGCTTACGGGGCTTGGCGTCCCGTTCCTGCTTGCCGACAGGGACAAAGTAACCTTTACAAAGGTGCTGTTCGGCACGAATATAAACGGCGGGCTTGTGTATGTGCCAATTTCGCTTCTGGAAGACGCGCGCACCCTTCTGGCAAGCGGCGGCGACGCCATGGAAGAAGACAGCGAGGAATTGCCCGGGGATTTACAGGAGTGAGCGCGCAGCGCAGGGCTGATTAAGTATAAGGGGGATGCAAATGGCAAGGGATTATAATCAGGAGTACGAATACTGGCTTGCGTCGGGGGCGTTGAGCGGCGCGGAGCGCGCGGAGCTTGAGGGTATCAGAGGGGACGACGCGCAGATAAAGGATCGGTTTTTCGCTCCGCTTGCCTTCGGGACGGCGGGGCTTCGCGGCGTAATGGGCGCGGGGCTTAACCGCATGAACGTCCATGTGGTGCGCCACACGACCCAGGCGATGGCGAACCTTGTCGCCGGAGAAGGGGCGGAAGCGTGCGAGAGGGGCGTGGCGGTGTGCCACGACTCGCGCAATTTAAGCCGCGAGTTCGCTGTTGAAACGGCGCGCGTCCTTGCCGCGAACGGGATTAAGGTGCGCCTTTTCGAGGGGCTTCGCCCCACGCCGGAGTTAAGCTTCGCGATACGGCATTACGGCTGTACGGCGGGCATTAACATCACCGCCTCGCATAATCCCAAGGAGTACAACGGATATAAGGTATACTGGAGCGACGGCGCGCAGATGCCGCCCAGACACGCGGATATCGTCTGCGCCGAGCGCGACAGGACGGATATGTTCGCCGGGCCTAAGCTTTGCGATTTCGACAGTGCCGCCGCCGACGGGCTTATAGTGACGATGGGCAAGGAAACCGACGATGCGTATCTGGACGCGGTAATGACCCAGTCCGTCTCCGCCGGGAGCATCGGGGATGTGGCGGCGCAGTTCAGGCTTGTGTACACCCCCTTCCACGGGGCGGGGCATATACTTGTGCCGGAGGCGCTTGCGCGGCTTGGCATAAAGAATGTGCTGTGCGTGGCCGAGCAGATGACGATGGACGGGGATTTTCCGACCGTGAAATCCCCGAACCCCGAAGACAAGGCCGGGTTCGCTTTGGCAATCGCGCTTGCGAAGGAGAACGGGGCAGACCTTATCATCGGCACAGACCCCGACTGCGACCGGGCGGGCATCATCCTGCGCGACAGAGGCAGCGAGTACATAACCCTAAGCGGCAATCAGGTGGGCGTGCTTCTTCTTGACTACCTTATCCGCGCGCGGCGCGAGGCGGGGACGCTTCCCGAAAAACCCGCCGCGCTGAAGACCGTGGTCACTACCGAAATGGCCCGCGCCGTCGCGCGCGCGCAGGGCGTTGACATGTTCGACACCTTTACCGGCTTTAAGTTTCTTGCCGAGAAGATATACGAGTTCGAGCGCACGGGAAGCCACAAGTACATTTTCGCCTATGAGGAAAGCTATGGTTATCTGGCGGGCGACCACTGCCGCGACAAGGACGCGGTCGTCGCCTCGATGCTTATCGCGGAGATGGCCTGCTGGTACGCGGCGCAGAACATGACGCTTTATGACGCGATGGAGGCGCTTTACGAAAAGTACGGCTTTTACGGCGAGACCACGCTTAACCTTGTGATGCCGGGATTAAGCGGCATGGAGAAGATGGCCGCGCTTATGAAAAAACTGCGCGAGAACCCCCCGGAGTCGGTCGGGGGGGCAAAGGTCCGCGCGGTGCGCGACTATCTGCCGGGCGTCCGCACGGACAGGTCAACCGGAACGCGGGAGGACATGGAGCTGCGCGGCAGCGACGTGATATACCTCGAACTTGACGACGGCACAAGCTTTATCGTGCGCCCCTCCGGCACCGAGCCTAAGGTCAAGGTGTATATCCTTGCCAAGGGCGCTACCCGCGCAAAGCGCGACGAGAAGCTGCGCGCTTACGCGGCGTTTGCGGATACGCTTTCCGCTTGACAGTGGCTTCGGAAAGGCGCTGTTAAAGCGCCGCTTAAAAAGCGTACGGCCGCAATGTCCACGCGCTGGAGCAGAAACCCTTCCCGCAGGCGGAAAGCGCGGGGAGGGTTTCTGCCGTCTAAGTATCGGCGGCGGCAGACACGCAATTGCTGTCAAATTGTGAATTTTGCTTAAATCTTGATTCTTCTCGCGCGCGGCTATTGACAAACTATACAGACCGCTATATACTGTCACCGCCCGCGCGGGATGCGCGTATGAAATTATGGGGGATTGTTATGAAAACCAGAAAAATCATTTGCCTTATCTTGGCGTTAACGGCAATTTGTACGCTTGCCGGATGCGCCGGCCAAAAGGCGCCGGAGACAAAGCTGACCGGCACCGCAGACGCTGTGCTTACAGCGCTTTTAGAGGATGTCAACGCGAAAATCTCCTCCCCGGTCATGGCGCTTCCCGTGCCGGATATAACCGCCGAGAACTCACTTTACGGCATCGGCCTGACCGGCGACGACTTCACAAATTATGTCACTTCCGTAAGTGCGTCAAAAGGCGCGCTGAACACCAACGCCCACGAGGTTATCGTGCTTGAGTGCAAGGACGCGAAAGCGGCTTCCTCCGCCAAGGCAATCCTTGTCGAACCGCCGGTGAACGAGGGCGACGACGGCTATAACCCCAAAAAGTGGATTTGCGTTATGCCGGACGAGGGGTTTGCCGTGGAATCCGGCAACTATCTTCTGATTGTCGTTTCAAACAAGGAGTTCTGCGAAGCGGCGAAAACCGCGTTCCAGACCGAAGCTGGAACAATCGGGGACATCAACGTCTTCTGGGAAGGCGCGGAGTAAGGCTCGCCGCGCCCCGCGAACAGGTTTTTAGAGCGTAGACAGGATCGGCAATCAAATGGCGCGCCGAGGGCGTCGCGCCCTACAAACGGGTTTTTAGAGTGCCTTTGTACAGTTACCTCTAAAAACCCCCGCTCCGGCTTGCGATGCCGCGGCACAGCCGCCTGTTCGCAAGCCTGCGCTCGTCCGGTTCATCTTCGATGAACGCGGACACGGGTTTTTAGAGCGTCTTTTACAAATGACCGGGGGTTAGGATTATGCTTTTTTCAAGCCCGACTTTTCTTTTTTACTTCCTTCCCATAACCCTTATTGTCTATTTCCTTACCCCGATGCTGAAAAAGCGCGGGGCGGACGCCGAATGGCGCTCGCCCCGCATTAGGAATCTCGTACTTTTGGCTGTAAGCCTTGTGTTCTACGCATGGGGCGAGCCTAGGTACGTTTTTCTTATGGCCGCGCAGTGCGCCTCGGCGTGGGGGTTTGGTCTGCTTATCGACAGATACCGGGGGAAGAAGGCGGCGAAGGCGTGGATGATCGCTTCCGTGGCGGTAAGCCTGTCGGGGCTTATATTCTTCAAATACGCGAACTTCTTTATCGGGAATATCAACGGCCTTTTCGGCGGGGATATCCCGCTAATCGGGCTGCTTATGCCGATTGGCATAAGCTTCTACACATTCCAGATAGTAAGCTATACATTCGACCTTTACCGGGGGCAGACCGAGGTTCAGCGCAGCGTGTTCGATTTTTCGACTTACGTTGCCCTTTTCCCCCAGCTTATCGCCGGACCCATCGTCCGCTACGCCGACGTGGCCCTTGAAATCGGGCGGCGGGAACACACCGTAAGCCGCTTCTCCATGGGCGCGCGGCGCTTTGTTATCGGGCTTGGCAAAAAGATGCTTCTGGCAAACGTCTTCGGCGAGCTTGTGGATATCTATAAGAGAAGCGGCGAGAAAAGCGTGCTTTTCGTATGGCTTTATCTCTTCGCCTACTCGCTTCAGATTTACTTCGACTTTTCCGGCTACAGCGACATGGCGATCGGGCTTGGCCATATCTTCGGCTTCAAGTTCCTTGAAAACTTCAATTACCCCTATATCGCCGACAGTATCACAGACTTCTGGCGGCGCTGGCACATGTCGCTTTCAAGCTGGTTCCGGGACTATGTTTATATCCCCTTGGGCGGAAACCGCGTTTCCGCCAGACGCCATATCTTCAACATCTTTGTCGTTTGGGCGCTTACCGGGTTCTGGCACGGCGCGGACTGGAACTTTATCATATGGGGCGTCTTTTTCGGCGTTATGCTTACGGTGGAAAAGTTCTTCCTTATAAAGGCGCTTGGAAAAGCGCCGCGCGCGCTTAGGCATATTTACGTGATACTGATTGTGTTTATAAGCTGGTCGTTCTTCGACGCCACAGGCGGCGCGGGAACGATCGCGACCGCCCTTGGGCGCATGTTCGGGGTCGGCGCGGACGCCCTTGCGGGGCGCGAGGCGCTTTACTACCTGAAAAGCTATGCCCTTCCGCTTGCCGTTGGGATTATCGGCGTGACGCCGCTTCCCAAGAAGCTTGCGGAAAAGGTGCTGACGCGCAAAACGCTTGGAAGCGTACTGGAACCCCTTGCCGTGGCCGCCCTTCTTGTCACGGCGACCGCCGCCATGATAGACGGGTCGTTTAATCCGTTTATTTATTTTAGGTTTTAACCTGCCCGCAAACGCGCAAAATGGCGCGGAGCACTGTCCCTGCGGTCAAAACACCCGTCCGCCTTCGGCGGCCACCCTCTTTTCTAAAGAGGGTTTTGTAGGGGCGGCGTTCTGCCGCCCGCAACGCCGAGAATCCCGCAAGGGCGCGGCGGGACGCTGAGGACAGCGTCCCCGACGGTCAAAACACCCGTCCGCCTGCGGCGGCCACCCTCTTTTCTAAAGAGGGTTTTGTAGAGGCGGTCGTCCTCGACCGCCCCAGGCTGTCAAAAAAGCTCGCATTAGGGGGCTTTTTTTGATATAATTAAGATGGTGATGGAAGATGAAAAAACGGCTGAGTCATGCCAGAAATGAGATAAAGTTCTGCT